>NZ_BAABCY010000007.1:0-84025 GCF_039539345.1 Snuella lapsa
ATCATTGCAGGATCTCTCAAAGTGGCACTGTTTGACCGAAATACGTGGCATGGTCACGCCGAAATAGCCAAGATTTAAAATTTCATTAGCAAGTTTAGAATTAATTCACTTCAGCAAAGTTGCAGAAGAATGTGAAAAATACTTATCCCTTTCTTTGGAAACAGAACTTATAACTAAAACCACAGAGGGTTCACCTCATAAATCAATTACTAATTTTAATAAAGACCTGGAAACAGGCAACAGCAAAATGAAAACAAATCGAGAAGTTAAAATCAAAGCCGCAACAGTTATTGGTATCAATGTAACTGCTGGGGTATTGCATTTAGGGTTTCAATCTATGGCAGATCTAATCTGCTATGGTGAAGCTAAGCTCATTGAACAGATTAATGTCTTTGATAAGACAGTAGAGGAAATTATGAAAGCCCGAAAGGATAAAACTCTGGAAACCCAGCAATATCTTCTAAAGTCACCACAAAAGGCAAAACAAAAAGCTAGTCAATTCTATTGCCGGTTCAAGGAGATAAAGGACAAGGCAAAGTCAGAACATAATCAATTTCAAACCTCGTAACCATGATACTATTTAAAGAAGAGTTGAGAGAGATAATGAAGTCTCCTCCTAAAGAGAATAAACCGAAAAAGAAACCAAGGTTTAAATTAAAGAAAGCTCCCAAGGTAAAACCCATATCATTTACTAAAGGAGCTTTACTATTTATTGGGCTTTGTTGGTTTGGTATGCTATTAAGTGCTGCCATTGCCACCTATGTATTCTTTGGTGTTGCAACCTTGGCTGGATTAATAGCAATTGCCGAAAGCAATACTTATATAAGGCATTGCATCATTAAGAGTAATAGATTGGTTGATGTCCTAATCTTCTTATTGACTATTTACTCCACTTTAACACTAGGAGTAACCATTACGGCTTCTTTAACCATAGCTGGCTTAGGCTATTCTCTAGTTTATGCACCATATTTAAGGTCGAGATTTAAATAATTTCATATTAATTCAAATCATTATGGAATCAAGTGAAGAAACACAAGTTATCTACTTATTGGAATCAGTAGATCTTGTTAGAAAAACCGGTGTCCTCAAAATAAAGGAGGATAGAAAGTATGCACATTGGATTAAACTTAAAGTTTCTATTTCACCTCTTTTAATTTACAGAATTAGAAAGAAGAATTATAGAGGCTTAGGGCAAAATAAAGCCTTTATAGGCTGTGAATACAAGAGCAGCCTGAATAGTATAAAATATTATGAAAACCCGTTTAGACTGGTTGAATTCGCTCCAGATGAGCATTCAGACATTCCATTAAATTATAGATTGGAATTAGTATTTGAAATGCTTTCCGAAAAGATAGAAAGATTGAACGCTTTTCATAAACCAGTGGTAGTGGGGTATAAGAATCGATTTTTAAAACCATCTCAATATATCCGATTCATTCAAATACTTGTTACCAAAAAGCAATCAGAGTGTAAATGGAGGCTTTCATCTGTAAGTTAAGTTAGAAATTATTTTTAATCGCCCTCTCTCTTAACTATTCCACAGTCCCTTTTAAGCAAATTGACTTAGGCATTTAACTACTAATATTTTTGATAAAGCATGGTTCGGTATTGACCATTCTGTTCAAAAGGTTGTCAAAAATGTTTTCTTTCATGACGCTTCTATTAAAGCGATAACAATATTCGTCCAAATAATCTTGTAGATCATTTACATGATGATGTACTCCTCTAAGCCATGCCTTGAGGTTCATAATGGCTCGATGTAATTCAGGAAAGTTTTTCCCTTTCTTTCCAGAATATATTTGTGTTAGCTTGCCAAAATCCTTTTTCAAAGGTTGATATCCTGTCCATTTATCAGTTGTAACTTCAGCCTCTGTATCAATATGGTCTTTCATAAAAGCTCCAAGATTTTCTGCATTCGCTTTTTCAATCACTCTGGCATAGATCCTGCTAATTCCTTTCTTTTTCTTCTCAATGCCTACTACCACTAGCTTTTTGTTGTGGTTCAATCTCCCTCTAACCCCAGTTTCTTGACCACCAAAAACAGCTTCGTCAACTTCTGCTTTCCCAGTAATAGGATAGTTTCTTGAGCTTTTCATAGCCTTCATTACTTTACGTTTAAAAGACCAGCATGTCTTTTGTCTTAAATCTAACTTACGGCTCAATTCGGTAGAAGTAATGCCCTTCTTATTAGTGCTTACAAAATAGACAATGTAAAATGCTTTGAGCAGATCAAACTTAACTTGATGGAATAAGGTGTTCGCGGTAGGAGATTCAACATAACGACAAGATGTGCATTGACGCGAATGTAAAACTTTACCTGAACAACTATGATGATGACCACATTTTTTACAGCTAAAACCATTTTCCCATTTAAGATCTGAGAGGTACAACAAGCAATCTTCCGAACTTGAAAAACGCTCTTGAAATTCGAATAAGGATAGGCTTTTGAATCTTTGCTCCATAAGTTTATGTATTAATCCCTTAAATTTACTCATATTATTAATATTTACAAAACGCCTAAGTCGATAAGCAAAAATAGCTTTAAAAACAGCTATATTTTAATCAAATATTTGGCATAACACCCCTATGGTGGTTGGTGTTATCTAATTTTGACATATAATTTTGTGGATATATGCTTAATTAACTACCCAAAAAGGCATGATTTTAGGTACTCTTATAAAGATTTTAGGTTAGATGAATACTGGGCTAAGCGACCCCTTAAAGATTTTAGGACGAATAACAATCAAATCCAATTATAATGATAACAAAAACAATTCAAATCAATGAGATCACTTTTGATGAATTAGCAGATAAAGTTGCTGATAAACTTTTGATTAAAATTGAGGATTACCTTAAGCAACTGCACGAGGATCAAAGCGATGTTTACATGACTCGTTATGAAACAGCAGAATTCTTTAAGGTCGATATCTCAACAATTCATAACTGGTCAAAAAAAGGCAAACTAAAATCTTACGGATTTGGACATCGTGTCTATTACAATAAAAAAGAACTAATTGATCAGATGCGTGCAAATCAATTAAGTTAAAATTCAAAGTTTACACCTCTACTTACACCTGAAAATAAAAACCCTTGTATATCAATCGATACCAAGGGTTTAAGCGGAGAAAGAGGAACTATCCGTATAATCAATTTTATGAGGTTTTATAAGGGTTAAAAGAAGATGAAAAATTTAGTGACTCCGAATTAGCCCCTTTTTATGAAAACTTTAACATTTATACTGTTATTTGGTAGAATTTACCTTCATTTGATGCCTTTCGGATTCAAATTTACCGATTTGATAGCTACTTGAGAAATAATGTTATTTATTATCCATTTTTGTCATAGAGACAGAAAATAATATATCCATCCAATATTCCCGAAAGCTAAACGTCGCAAAATATTTGCGTTCAAATTTATCTGCCTAAAAAATCGGTACCCCCAGAGGTTCCCCCAATTTTTCACTTAAAAATTTGAGACAAAATTTTGTCTTCCGTTTGTGTTGTGCTCAAATATTGTTTAACATAAAAATTTCATTATCATGGAAACAAAAGCAAAACAAAACGGAACAGCAAAAAGACAAAATGCAACCGTAAACAAGGAAGTCCAAAAGAAACTGACCGAAGAAGCCATCGGTAAAACCGTAGTCCTGGAAAAAAAGCCAACAATTGAAAAGCCTGTTATCAATCTGGATGACCGCATCCAAAAGTTTGAAAAACTTAGAGGGTTAGCCACCCAACGGGAACGCCTGACACAAACATTGAGCGAACTGACAAAATTTAATTATAATCAAAGTGGTTCAGCTTCGTTCCACATCAGGGACTCCCATAATCTGGAATTCAAGACCACCAATACCAATCTGATCAAATTGGTCACGGAACACCTTCAGTCCACTTTGGAACAGCGTAAATCAGAGATAGAACAAGAGATCGTGCAATTTGAACTCTAAAGCACTTAAACGCTACAACCCTAAAGGCCTGCTCGCAAGAGCGGGCTTTCTTTTTTCAATAACTAAAAAAATACCATCATGGAAAACCCTAAACTATTACAGCTCGATTTTGGTTTCGACACCAATCCTGTCCAAAATAAAAAAAACATAAAGATCAATCCCAAAAAAGCAAAACGAGATTTTGTATTTGAATTAATGGATGCCCTAACAAGCCCAGTTATCATATACAGTACAGCATGGCAAGATGCCATACCAAAAGATTTATTGAAAAAAATCACGATGAGCCGAATGCTATGCCTTATGAAAGGCGAGAAAATGGCATCCGTTACGGAAACAGTGGCCTATATGATGCCAAGAACCTTCGAAGCCCCCATGTCTTCAGAATGGTGCAATATCTATACATGGTGCGGACTGCAATATGCCACGCAATTTAATAGCGAAAGCAAAAGTATGGTAGAAGCTATGGAAGATATAGCTCCGAAAGAACTATCTAATTACGAACAGACCCTTTTAAACCGACTGAGACTTTGGATCTATGAAAAACGGCGTAAAGCATTAAAAACGTCCATGAAGAATGATAAACTAAAGAAACTGGAAACTCCAGAGATAGAGCAAAAATGCCTATTCCACTGATTACAAGATTTAAAGGAAATCGGAAAGCCAAAACCCAAATGGCCTTAACCGCACTATCGGCAAAACCTTCTTGGGGTTTTGCTCAATACTGCTGGGACATCCGGATTTTGCCTAGGACAATTTTAAGGGGTTTTATAATAAAAGAAGCCTTTAGTTGTTTTTCGGGGCATCGAAAAACAGGCAGTGCATAAGCATTTCTAGTTTAAGCCCATCCACTACGCTCGCTTAACTTCCCGTACGCTCCCTTGCGGACAGGCTTAAAAGAACCTGCTAATGCCCTATGGAACTTGTCAAGACCATGGCAGGTTTTAGGAAAAAATAAGGTTTCTGCCGCCTTGTTTTTAGCCCTTCGGTAAAAATGACGTTGCAGACACTCCTGATTTTTCCCTAAAAGTCTTGACAAAACCCACTTCGTTTATTGTGCTGCGCACGAAAGAAATCATACAACGCACCCCTTAAAATTTAGAGCAACCTAAATCGAGAAAGGGAAATTATTAACCCGTCTGCCAAAAGTGGACATTTAAAAATCTTTTATCATGAGTACATTAAAGAACAAAGTACAGCTGATTGGAAACGTAGGACTGGATCCTACCATTACAAACCTTGAAAACGGCAAGAAAGTAGCCCGCCTGTCATTGGCGACCAATGAACATTACAAGAACGGACAGGGCGAAAAACAGACCGACACCAATTGGCACACCATTATCGCCTGGGGCAAGACTGCCGACATCATAGAAAAGTATGTTGCCAAGGGCAAGGAAATCGCCGTAGAGGGCAAACTGGGCACAAGAGCCTATGATGACAAGGACGGTAACAAACGCTATGTAACCGAGGTCATCGTATCGGAAATCCTATTGTTGGGAAATAATAATTAATCTAAAAATATAAAGAGGGCATACCGTGGAAAAGTGCTGCCCTCTTTTTCATCATTCACGTTAAAATCTAGAACAATGAAGAACAAAGTTAACGAAATACGAATAAGTTACCGAGAAAAATTGAGCGTTTCAAAATCCGCTTCCATAAATAGCTCTAAAGATGCAGCAAAATTACTGTTCGGCAATTGGAACAAACAGACCATAGGACTGAACGAAACCTTTAAAATATTGCTGTTAAACAACTCTAATAAAGTCAAGGGCATTTATCCACTCTCTACAGGTGGCATTACGGGAACCATTGTCGATATCAGGATTTTGTTTGCCATAGTGCTAAAAACACTTTCGGTGGGTATCATATTATCGCATAACCACCCTAGCGGCAAACTAAAACCCAGTGAAGCCGATACCAAACTGACAAAGAAAATCAAATTGGCAGCAGAACTTTTGGATATTAAGGTACTTGACCATTTGATTATTACCCCGAATGGAGAGTACTATAGCTTTGCAGATAACGGGGATCTATAATTTAAAACAATAGAACAATGGTACATTTAAATTATAACAACCTCGATGAAGCTACCCAAGAACGTTTGCTTAACATGTCCAAAAAAGATGTGGAAAAACGATTTGGAGAACAGCTTAAGAACTATGCCAAGAAGCATTATGTAAATTACCAAAGCCTTTTGGAAGAAGAAGCCATACGGAATTTGTACAATTACAAATATGTTTTCAAAATCTAAAATTTAAAACCAAGCACTAAAGACCTTTGGTAAAAAAATCAAAGGTCTTTTCTTTTCATGAGCCCACATCTGACATCCATTTCAACCCATTTTGAAAAAATCATACAATTCGATATCAAAACGGTTCATTTGGCAACAATCCACGTTTCATGGTTACCGTTTAAAACAATACCTTTAAAAGACGCAGGTAAGCTTAAAAAAGGGCAATCTGATTTTTAATCAGGTTGTCTGAAAATTTTTGTCCCTGCGGGACGAAAAGGAGAAGCAAGAGGGTAGCGTGCTTTCGCACCGCTACAAATCTCATTTACTGCGTAAAGCCTTTATTTATAAAGGTTTTAAAAGGTTGGGTAAAAAGAATAAAAAAGGTGATTTGACGCAAAAACGCTCGTAACCCCTATAAAATTGTCATTTTTTGCGTCAAAAAGAGCCAGAAAATAAAATTATGGACACATTTTCTACTGTACGATTTAAAATTAAGGTTGCCAACAGGTTCAGAAAGTTCTCTATACAAGTTGCCCGTAACCATACCGAAGCCTTGGAATTAATGCTGGACTTTTTTGAGATACACGAGTTGTCCCCAACGGATTCCATCGATGGCAACTTACGATCCATCGAAATACGGATCAAAAAAAGGATAAACAACGCCATAGCCATTATAAAGAGCATAGAACAGAGTCAGACCCTACCAACAGCAGCTATGCTTCAATCCCTGTTCGAACAGCAATTGGAGCAGGGAGATGACGACGATTATTTGGGCGAGCATTTGGAATACATAGAAAAGAAATTTGAGCATGTCGAAACGGGAGAAGAAAAATTATTGGTAGAGACCACTGTTCCCAAAATCAGGTATGAACGATTGGAAGAAAACATGAAAAAGCTAAAAGCTGATTTCAATTACGTTCTAAACAAAGTAAAAATGGTCAATAGCCCTTTCGGGAAAGGTTACCTAAAGCTGGAGATCACACCAGAAGAACTTGAAAAATATAATCGCACCATAAAAAACCCGTAAACTTATGTATATAGCCATCAGTAAACAGCACCAAGGAGAAAACTTTAGCGGCAGCGTCCGCGATTTTGTAAACTATCTTGAAAAAGAAAACCAGGAACAAAGTTTGGAGCAACATGAGTATTTCTTTGATCAAAACAACGACCGGATAAACGCTGAAGAAGTTATCAAAGAAATAGATAACAATACCACAAAGCTTAACAAAAAAGACTCCAAGTTCTATTCCATGGTGGTCAGCCCCTCTCAAAGCGAACTAAAGGCCATTGACAATGATCCCGAAAAATTGCGCCAATACGTTAGGGAAATGATGAAGGATTATGCCGCCTCCTTTTACAGGAACAAGGCCGTTACCGTAAACGATATAAAGTACTATGCCAAGATAGAAAAAGAGCGTACCTATAAAGGTACGGACAAAGAAATCCGGGAAAACCAGCCCTATGCCACAAAAATACTGGAGCTCAAAAAAGAAATACGACAGATAGAACAAGGTAAATCAAAAGAACAAATTAAGACCATTAAAAAAGAGATAGAACGTCTGGAACGTGAAGCTCCACATAAAATTGACGGCAAACGCATCGTACGGGACATGAAAAAAGAAGGCATGCAAAACCATATCCATATTATCGTAAGCCATAAGGACGTGACCAATACCTTTAAGCTGTCCCCATTATCACAACATAAAGAAGCCGAGACCATTTTAAATGGCAAGACCATAAAACAAGGCTTTAACAGGGACAAGTTTTATGAAGCCGCAGAAAAGACCTTTGACAGAACCTTTAACTACAAACGGAACTTTATGGAAAGCTATAAAGCAAGGAACGTTTTGGACAAAGATCCCAAACGTTTTCTGGCCATGATAGCAGGGTTGCCAACAACAGAAAAACAGGTAGCACTCAAAACACTTTACAAAGCAGGCGTAAAAGTACCGACCATACCAACGAATAAAGTACAACTGGCCTATAAAGCCCTGATGAGGCTCAAAAGAGGCGTGGAAACCGCCATCAATTCAGGTTCCATAGGCATTTAAATCCTAGTATTATGACAGATATACCAATATATACACTGATAGCATCGTGGAGCTTGGGAGGGCTTATCTCCTATGTGACCATTAAATATATCCGACAAGGATTTTTAATGATACTGTTAAGCTTGATTATAGCTACGATTATTATAAACCATAAAGTAGGATTTCTATTCCTGTTAAAAGCCATGATGCTAATGGTTTTACCATTACAATTTATTAATGTCGTTATTTACGCCTATTGTGATCCAAATGCTAATGACCAAGACATTAGAAAGGAATATAAAGTAACCATGAGGACCAAGGGCAATAAATTAACCTTGGAAAATATTCGAAGAGGCATTTCGGTAATAGCCTCGGCAGGGAGTGGAAAGACCGAAAGCGTCATCTACAATTTGATGGAACATTTTAAGAAGCACAAGTTCTCTGGGGTGATCCATGACTACAAGAATTTTGAGATTACAGAAATGGCCTATCCCATGTTCCAAAACGGAAGAAACCAGTTCCATATTGTATCCTTTGATCCCATATATAGTAGGGTGAACCCCATAGCCCCTAAATACCTACCAGATGAAGAAAGTGTATATGAGGTTTCAAGAGTCCTTTTGGAAAACCTATTGGAAACCAAAGAATCTGATGACAACAGTACCTCACGGTTTTTTAAGGATGCCGTGGAAGGGCTTATAAGTGGGCTCATATGGCGTTTAAAGACGGATTATCCTGATTATTGCACCATTCCGCATTTGATAGCTCTTTACCAAGAGGTAAATACCAAAGGGTTAATAAAATTTCTAAAGGGTAACTTGATTTCCAAATCCATGGCCGATGCTTTCATCAGTGGCGTGGGATCGGAGCGACAAACTGCAGGAGTAAAGAGCACCCTGGCCAATGCCTTTAAGAAGATCAGTACGCAAAGGATATTCATGGTGCTTTCTGCGGATGATATCCCCCTAAATATTAACAGCCCAGAAAACCCGTCAGTTATAGCTGTAGTCAATAACCCTAAAAAAGATGCCTCGCTTTCACCGGTCATTGCCACAATCATACACACCATTACCAAACAAATGAGCGAACGGAACCAACTGCCCTCATTTGTACTGTTGGAAGAGGCTCCGACCATTAGGTTGCCCAACATGCACCGTATACCCGCAACGTTGCGGAGCTACGACATAGCCACCGTTTATGTGATGCAGGATAAGATACAGAACGATATGCTTTATGGCGAAAAGGCTAGTAAAGCCATACTCAGTAACCTTTCCTATCAGTTCTTTGGAAAAGTAAACGACCCTGATACCGCAAAATATTACGAACGGTTCTTTGAAATTATAACGAACCCAACAAGAAGCGTCAGTAAGGGCACAGGGCTGTCATGGGAAGCTCGGGTAACGAAGGGAGAACGGGAAGTGCCCAAACGCAGGGCAGAAATCTTTTTTAGGCTGAAACAGGGGGAATTTGTTGTGTTTGCAGATGGAAAGGATAGAAAGGTGCAATTTAAACGTCCTAAAATACAAAGAGAGTTAGCTTTACCAATTATTTTAGCCCAGCAAGATTTAGAAAGTAATTTTGCTAAAATACATGATGAGATAAAATCTATATTTAAATAGTATGGATCATTTGCCTAAAAACGGATATTGTAAAAAGAATCATCCAAAGCTCTTCAACAGCACATGCAACTGTAAATAAAACGTACCAGTTCTGAAGTTTTTTTTCTTTTCAAAATGTAGATTTATTATTTCACCGAACTTGGTTTTTTGTTCCAGCTTATGGATAAGTCTGACCATGTTATTGTAATCCCCCTCTAGAGTAAATTGGTAAGTATTTATGGTAATATCGTTATTTACAACCTTGTGGGGTTCTAAAAAATGAACCACTTTAATGTTCGTACTATCGGCAAAAGTATTGATGGATTTTAAAAGGTTATTTTGAACGGAATTCCCCTGTAACTGGTATTTGGTAAGTAGAGAATCGTAATAATGTTGTTTTTGTTTTAATAAGGACATTTGTCTGGGAGCATTCTTATATAAAGCTTCCTGTTGTTTTAAATCCTTGTAGGTAACATTGAGCTCTATGGTTTTTGAAATGGCCAATTGATAGCATAAGGTCAAGGTTAATAAAAAACCAAGTAGTAACAGTATGATTTTAGTTTTGTTGGTCATTTGTTATATCTAGTTTAATACTGAAATCGGAGACGGATTCAGAAACGTCTTCATAGTTTGCTATATTGACCTTATCTACCCAATTAAAACTTTCAAGGTTTGTCATCCATTTGGAAAACGTGCTACTGTCATTAGATATACCGGAAATGACGATTGTATGGCGATCCACTTCGATAAGCTGGTCTTTCTTAATACGCTTTAGTATTGGTTGGTAATTGAAACCTGACAACAATATGGTACTGGGCAAACCTTGGATGATCGCATTAAGGTAAAACGCACTTTTGGATTCGCTGCTTTTAAGCATGTCATCAACCATTTTTTCCGATTTGCTAATCTGCTCGTTGAGTTCCAGAACTTTTTGTTTGGCTACTTCATTAACCTGGGAGGTTTGCTGTAATGCATTCACCGAATTAAAATAGTGGTTAAAAATAAAGAAATTGATCAGCAGAAGTCCGAGAATAAAGATCGCTGCAAATTTTAGAAACAGCGTGTAAAACCGGGTATATTTGTAGTTATTATTCAGCGATTGTTGTAACGCACCGGCATTGGTTACCGAAATGCCATGTTGCAGCACCAAATCTAACGCACCGGCTAAAGACAGTAAGTGGTTGCTGTTTATCTGTAAACCGTTAATATAGTAGTCTATTGTTTCTGGGCTAGCAACCTTATCAATAGCGCTTATCACACTTTCCTCTACAGCAATGTGGGCATTAGATGTGGTAATGCTTTCGGTGTTTATAAAGTTACACAGTCCGGAAACAATTAAATTGCCCACGGATATATTGATTACGGGAAGTCCTTGTGCCTTATAGGTTTCCAGTAGGGTTTCAATGTAGGCCTTTCTACAAATGGATACAAAGTGTACTATTCCGTATGAAATGACCTCATAATAAAAATCCTCCAGGTTGATGTTGGGAAAAGCACCATAAGCTAGTTTACCAGCATCGGTTTGTGTGCTTTCCAGGCGTTTGGTTAACACATTATCATTGTTAATAGTGAGAAAAATGTGTTGCTTTTTGGGAAGCTTGGTAGCCAGTATTTCAAGGGAGGTCTCTTTAAAGGTGTCGGACACATCAATTACCTTTTTAGACTTTTTGAGCAGGGTTGCAAAAATAACATCCTTTCCATTTTGGACAGTATGTTCAACGCCACAGAAACGATTTCCAAACGTAAGATATGATTTGAACTGACTCACCATTAGTAAATAACTGTGGGTTTAATGAGTACGGTCAATTTTGCTTTGGAATCGGTGCGCTTGCGACTACTGAACAACCATTTAATAACAGGAATTCGTGACAAAAACGGGACGCCGGAACCGGAATCGTTCTTCTCCTGTTCTTCCAGACCTCCAAGTACCACAATATCCTGATCCTGCACCCTGATAATGGAGCTGAACTCCCTGGAGCTTAAATCCGGTGGGGCGTCGTCTGCAACACGCAGTCCGAAACTGGATTGTACCACAAAAATATCGAGGGTTACCTGTCCGTCGCCCGATACCAGCGGTTTAATGGTAAGCCCCAATTCGGCATCAATAGGTTCGTAATTGGTAATTTCGGAGGTTTGTGGGTTATCGGTACCGTAAATGTTACGTTGTGTCACCGCATAGTAAGATGTTTGTCCGTTTGAAAAGGTAGCCCGGTGCCCGTTTAATGTCGATAACTTGGGAGTTGACTTTATCTTTACGTTGCCGTTATTTTCCATGGCCTTTATGGTAGCAAAAAAATTGGGAACCACTTTTCCTAAATTAATATGTCCGAAGCCATCAAAACCGTTAAGAACTTTATTGATCGTTTTGGCACCTAGAGTCAGATTCGTTGTCGGGTAAATACCGCCTTTTGTTTCCACAGGTTCATCGCCAATACCCCAGCTAACACCTGATTCAATGGAGGCATTCCGGTTTACTTCAATAAGCATGACCTCAATAAGGATAACTGGCACGGGTTGGTCTATTTTTTTTATGAATTTTTTGAAGCGTTCTATTTTTGCGGCAGTTCCCGTAACATAAAAGCTATTGAGTTCGTAGTCAATTGTAACTTCTAGGTCTTGTTGTATCTCTTCCGGTAGTATACTTAACAAAGCTTCGACTTTACTACCCGAATCGCTAAACCCACTCTGGTAATTCATGTTGACAGGTTCCCGGTTGTTCCTGTTTATACTTAAGTTAGTATTATATTGTCCATTGGAGTTGTTATTGTAGGAGTTATACCTGTTATTGTTGTACCCACCATAACTACCGTACCCCCTTCCATAGCTTCCATAAGTTCTTCCAACGGTTCTGTTTCTACCGGTTCCACCGGTTGGATCGGACAGCAGCTCTACCGAGCGATGTTTTAGGTGTACAATTTCGACCGTACGGACACTCAGTTGGTTTTCGGTTCCAAAAAAGTAGACGTTGCCTTCTTTTTTAAAGGTAAACAAGCCAGGGCCCATTGATGTGGGGTCGGTTTGGGATTGGTTCTGGGCATTTCTGTTTTGATTACCATTGTTTTCACGCGAAGTTGTAGGGACGTATCCTGTTCCTGACTGCGATTCGAATATCTTGATCAATATGTCGTCGAAGCTTATGGATTTGGTCTTAAAAGTGGCCGCACCTGCCATGGATAAAGGGGTGGCCGTAAAAATATCAATATCGAGATCGGCACCAATGTCATTAACAATATCGGCTATGGGGGTATTGGTAAAATCCACTTCCAAAAGTTGTTTGTCAGCATCCAGTATTTTATAGTTTAATCCCGATCTTCTTCTGCCGGATCGCGATCTGGCATTGGGCTTGTTTGCATCGATTACGGCATTATCTTCAAACACATAAAAATGATCCTCTGTTTTTTCTACCAGTAAATTGTTTGCCAGGGCCAGTTTGTCCATCGTAGCTTCAAAAGGGGTGTCTTTGGTGTAAAAGGTGATGGATCGGCTTTCCATCCCGGGCGTGAATACCAAGTTTTTACCACTTTCGTCCATAATGCGCTTAAAGACATCGTACAATTTGTCGTTTTTGGCATCGATACTAATGCTTTCGTCAGAGGGGTTGAATTGCACGGGTATGGTATGTGGCTCGGGCGTTACCACCGGAGGCGCATATTTTTTAATGGAAAGGATATTTCCCGTAAAATCAATGGTCAGGTTATATTCTTTACATAGAAACACCAGTAGGTCGGCTACTGTAACATTTGAGAAGTTATTAACGATACTTATTTGGTTGAGATCGGGTGCAAGATTCATATTAACCTTATGTAAATTAGAAACGGCCAGTAAAAAATTGGACAGGCTAATATTGCTTACGTTGATCTCTGTTTTCACCTGTTCGGATAGTCCAGAAGTATCGACTGACAAAATCTCCAATTGGTTCTTAATGGTCTCTATGCGCTGGTTATGCCCAGATTGTGAAATCCCTAAATAACAGGTTAATAGCAATATATATAGTAAATACTTCATGAACGGTTCTTAAATTTTTAATCAATTAGCAGGGCATAGACTTCCTCCACAGAAGTGATGCCTTGCTTCACTAAATTAATGGCGTTGTGCTTTAAAGTTGAAATATGATGCTCATCTAAATAATCACCGATTTCAAGGTCGTTGTGTTTTATATGGGGTACCAGTGCTTTAGTAATGGGGATGATTTCGTAAATGGCCTTACGTCCCGCATATCCCGTGTGATAGCATTCAGAACATCCCACAGGTTTAAAATGGGTCATTAAATCCGCTGGGATACTAAAGTGTTCCGGGAAGACCATTTTGTTTACAGGAGTTTCCTGTTTGCATGAATTACACAGCTTCCTGACCAGGCGTTGTGCCACACTGATATTTAAGGTACTGGCTATGAGAAAAGGTGGGATACCCATATCGACCAATCTGGAAATGGTGGCCCAGGCCGAATTGGTATGAATGGTCGATAGTACCAAATGTCCGGTCAGGGCAGCGCGGATGGCCATATTGGCTGTCTTAACGTCCCGTATCTCACCCACCATGATAATATCAGGATCCTGACGCAGGAAAGTCCGAAGGGCACTCGAAAAGTCCAGACCTATATTCTCCTTTAGCTGAACCTGGTTAATACCTTCTAGGGTATATTCTATAGGGTCTTCAATCGTCACAATGTTGGTTTTGTCATCGTTAAGTAATTTTAAGGTGGCATATAATGTGGTTGTCTTTCCGGAACCTGTAGGTCCCGAGATCAACAAAATCCCATTGGGGTTTTTAATCCCTTCACTATAGGTTCTCAGTTCCTTTTCCGTAAAACCTAGATCCTTGATGTCAATATGATTGGCATCCTTGCTCAGGATACGCAATACCATTTTTTCACCATGTAGGGTTGGCAAGCTCGATACTCGGATATCAAACTCGTCCTCCTGTGCTTTTACCGTGATGCGCCCATCCTGTGGTAAACGTTTTTCCGAAATATCCAAGCCCGCCCTGATTTTGAGTTTGTTGACAATAACCGGGTATTCCGCCAGGGTAATGACAAAGTGCTCTTTTAGTTTACCGTCCAATCGAAAGCGCACACGGCATTTGTGTTCATAGGGCTCGAAGTGTATATCACTGCTTCCCATATCCTTCGCGGACAATAAAAGCGTTTCCAAAAAATCATTGGTATAATGCAGGCTTTTGGTATTATTGGTATCCCGCTTTCTAAAATTACTGGAAAGATACAAATTGATATTTTCTGGTGTCTCCGGGATCAATTCGATCTGTTTGCCAAATACAACGCGCAATTCGCGCTTGAGGTCTTCGGAAGGCGTCTCTGATTTAAAAGTCAGTGTACCGTTATGTGCCTGTACCGGTACAATCTTGTAGTGATAGGCCTGTTCACTACTTAATAATTGCAACAAAGGGGTTGGTATGTTATAACTATCGGTCATGTCATTAAAATGTATAAACAATGTTTCCGTAGCCTGACCAAACGATCAAATGACTGATTAAAAAAAACAGGCTCATATAACCGGCCAAGGGTACGGTTACCCCTTTTCGTCCTTTGGATAAGTACAAGTGCAATATTAAAGAAAACACCAAGGCCGCTACAAATAAGGTGATGAACGATAAAGGTGCAAAGGAAACAGAAAGCCCCATAAATAATAGTAAATCCCCTAATCCTATGACTTTTAGAAGTCCTGTCCTGAGTTTTATTCTTGCGTATACCATAATAACAAAAAGAAGGCTTAATATAAAGACAGTGTTCATCGCGATGGAAACCATAAATAGTGTCCGCTCAGAAGACTGATAAAAAAGGATACCCCCAAAAACAGCGATCAAAGGAAACAAGAACCAATGGACCAATCGTTCTTTATAATCCTGAAAGAAAACTATTAGAAAACAGATTGTCAAAAAAAGCTTTACAAGAGTCATATCAATCTTTTATCAGTTGTTTGGGGGTTCCGTTCTCGTCTATTTCCCATACGTTAAAAATGCCATCTCCATCAAAATCGGTAATGGCCGTCGCTTTGGCTTTGAACGTATTGTTATCGGCACTTACAATCTCATAGGTATAGTTGCTGGTACCGTTTTCGTTGACTGTTTTGGGCGCTTCAAAATCGATCTCGATCAAGTCATGGCTATATTTTGAGTACATATACCTATAGGAGGTCTGTGAATTATAAATATACTTGAGCTGTGTTTGGGCCTCAACACTCTTTGTCTTGCTTATCAAGGGCATTAAATTGGGCAGTGCCAATAACAATAATATACCAATAATGACAAGAACGATTAAAATCTCTTGGAGGTTATAGGCGTGGAGTTTCGCTGATTTTATTTTAGGTTTCATGTGTTTTTTGTTTAGATATATCCTTTTTCCTTGGCAATTTGAATGAGTCTTTTATCGCCTTTGCCTTCCACGTCAAAGACTTCCTTTAAATGCCGTTTCCGTTTTTCTACACCACCCTTAGAGAGGTTTACAAAGTTGGGGAGGTCTTTGGTCCTTGTCCCCTTGGATAACTCGTACAACAAAAGCCTGTCAATGTTATCAATGACGAAATCACTCGATATATGTTTCCGGATTAAATTCAATATGGTATTACTATAATAAGGGGGGCTATCCACAACTTTCATTATGGCCTCGACCAGGGTTTTATATCCTATATCGCTCTTTATTAAAAAACCATCCGGATTGATGGTGTGTAAAATATTATTGAGCCGATAATTGTCATTATTGGAAGTGTATATGATAATCTTAATTTTGTTAAAGTAGTTTCTTAACTCCATGGCAATATCCTCCCCGGAGAGAATATGCATATCTTTTGATGCCGGAATGTTAACATCCACTAATGCCAGGTCAAAAGGTTTACCAAGAACGGCCTGTTCGATCTTTTGAATCGCAGCATCGCAATCTAAAGCTATATGAAGTTTAAAGTCCTTATCATGGTCTTCGCTCAGTTGTTTGAAAATTTGCTTTAACAGATCGGTTATTAAAGGTTCGTCCTCTACTATTAGTACATTAATTGTCCCCATATTTAGTTTCTCGTATCAAGGCTGTAAATATCTTTCGAAAATAGGCATTTCAAAGTGTCTGCCGGTAAGCTTAAAACTTACTTTAAGTAAGGTAAAACCTTAACTCACAGTAATGTATATTCTTTCAATGAGTGCTTTTCTATGGTAATCTGCCTACAAAAAAGCTTACTTAAAGTAAGGCTTATATGCTATTTTTTATAATAATCGACACACTTTAGCTTACCAATTGTAATAGGATAGCTTACCAGATTCTCACAAGCTCCCAATAATTTTACAGGGTATTAAACAATTAAAACCATATAATAAAATGGAAATAATTATGTCCTCTAAACCCAAAATACCCAAAGCGCTACTACTTATCATTTTTTGCCTGCTTACAACCGTACGCATGTTATCGCAGGGCGTACCGGAACTACCCGCGGTTATTGCCCCGACACCGGCTGTTGCCGAACTGGGCAAGTACGGTACCTACCCCGTATCCATGAATACGGGCATCCCTAACATTAGCTTCCCATTGTTTGATGTGAGCGTGGCAGAGATCTCCCTGCCCTTTAGCCTGTCCTACCATGCCGGAGGGATCAAGGTTAACCAGGAAGCCACCGAAGTGGGCCTTGGCTGGAGCATTAGTGGGAACATGGTTATACACCGTAATGTTCTGGGAACACCGGACGAAGCGACCCAGGGCAATTTTAATATGGCTGTAATGGATATAAACGATTATTATGACAAATGTTCACATGCATCTTCAGAAAGAGAGGAAGATTATTATGAACTTAAAGCAACAGCTGACGGAGCGGGAGAAGATTCCAGACCCGACATGTTTAACTACAACATTGCCGGTAAGTCCGGACAGTTTATCTATGCTTCTGACAGATCCTATATGACCTTTCCTTACGAGCCCATTAAAATAGAACGGGATGTTTCAGGGAGCAACTACTACTTTGCTATTACCGATGAAAAAGGCACCAAATACAGGTTTAGGGATATCAATAAAATTCTTATCGATGATAATCCAAGCCCAAAGACGTATCATATTACAGATTGGTACCTTACAGATGTTATATCACGTAACAAACAGGATACCATACATTTCGAATATGAAACGTGTGGATATGTTAAAGAACAAAAAGAGTATTACCAGATTATGGGTAGGGCATTAGAGTTTAGTGGCTCCACATTGGTACCAGTGCAAACCTCTCCTTTAGAGGATATTAGTTACTCCAACATTGCCCAAGAAGAGATGAGAATTAAAAGGATAACCTATCGCAACGGCGAAGTAGTTTTTAATTATAATACGCAGCGATTGGATCGACCACAAACTTCCGCAAAAATGCTAGACGACATAAAAATTTATGACTCCAATGGCATACAGGTTAAGGAATTCCATTTTTCCTACAATTATTTTACAGCCAACTTTACCGGCTCTTCCGGATATCCTGACATTGACAAGAAGCGGCTCAAACTTTTGGGGTTCTCGGAGGTATCCATTGCCCAACCTAATCTGAAAAAAGAACACACTTTTGATTATGAAACAGCCATTAGCATACCACGCAAAGGCAGCTTTGCCCAAGATTACTGGGGTTATTTTAACGGCAAGGCAAATAACAGCTTAATTCCGTCTGTTACCGTACAGGGAAGTGATTTCTATCTTAGTAACTTATTTGAAAAAGCAGCATATTACCCTAACCCGAATGTTACCGACCAAAACACCACCTGGAGTATTGGTTCTGCCAACCGCGCGGTAGATACCAGTAAGATGCGTATGTGCATGCTCAAAAAAATAACCTATCCCACAAAAGGGTATACCAAATTTGAGTTTGAACCCCACGCCTATACTTCCGAACTAGGAGGTTCTCCTACTACAGTGTATGGTGGCGGGTTACGGATAGCAAATATCAAGAACTACCTGTACGATGGAACACTGGCCTCATTTGAGGAATACCGTTATGGCATCAATGAAAATGGACTGGGAGAAAAGCTCTTTGACGAGGAATTATTCTTTAAAAATTATGACGACTACACCTTGGAATCCTGGGAAGGACCACTTAGTGGATCAAATCGTGCTTGTGCTAATTGGGTAGCTGCCTGGCAGCGTAAGTACCTGGGCATAGATGTCTACGCTTCAGTCAATTACAATGGAGGTTCTCTGGTTTATAAAGAAGTTAATCATTACCAGGGAACAAATCCATCAAGCTTGTTAAAAACCAAATATGAATACAACTTGGTTTCTGAAACTACTCTAACCGGAATTTACCAACCTGAGAATTACTTTAACAGTAGCAACTATGGCAGCTTATGTCATTCATGGACGGACTCACAATTATTAACCAAGACTACCTACAAAAAGAATGGGGCCTCTTACACCCCTGTACATCTAGAAGAAAACACTTATAGTACTATTTTCTCGAAAAATGATTACGGATTGTTGGTTAAAGAAAGGCAGCGTTACATAGAACCTACAACCTATAGTCCCCCATTATGTGAAAGTTATGGTCCTGGTACAGCAGGCGATCCCCTTTTTATAATTGCTGGTCAGTTCTTTTATAAAAGCCGAGCCTACCGAATGACCCAGAAAAAAGAAACGTCCTACCTACCAAGTACATCCGACGCAGTGGTGGTAACCAGCACCATGGGCTATGGCAACACGACCCATATGCAGATGACCACATCGACCACGACTAGCAGCGACGGAAAAACCACGATCAACAAGATGTTCTATCCCAACGATATTACCTCTACCAATACACTTCTGGGACCAACATTGAGCAGTCCCCAAAAATTGGCCGTAGACCGGCTAAAAACCACCGGGGACCTGCACCGTCTTATCACACCGGTACAAACCGAGGTTTACAGTGACGATAACAGCAACGGAACGGCCGAAACGGGCGAGTTAGTAGCATTGCAACGTACCGACTACAAAGACTGGGGAGGCGCCCTGGTCCTGCCGGAAGCTATCGGCACTCTTAAAGGGGCCTATAACAGCAGTACCAACACCTTGCAGGATCGCATTGCCTACCATAGTTATGATAGCTTTGGTAACCCTATTGAGGTAAGCAAGGCCGACGGTTCGCATATCTACTATGTTTGGGGCTATAACAAGCAGTACCCCATTGCCAAGATCGAGAACTTTGATGCCTCTATAGATATGACCCCTACGATCCAAAACCTGATCGCTTCCGCTCAGGGTGCTTCAAATGCTGATGACGACACCTGTCTGGATGGAGAAAGTTGCGACGAAGCCAATCTACGGGGTGTCCTGGGTACATTAAGAAATGCATTGCCAGAAAAATCTTTAGTAAGTACCTATACCTACGATCCTTTAATAGGCATTACCAGCATGACCGATCCCAGGGGCTATACCACCTATTACCTGTACGATGGCTTTAACCGTTTGGAATACGTTAAAGACAATCAGGGCAAGGTGCTTAGCGAAAACGAATACCATTATAAAGGCCAATAATTAAAAACCAACACAACAAGATGAAAACGATACAAACCCTGGCACTGCTATTTGTGCTTAGCATAACTTCCATACAAAACCTTACCGCCCAGACGGTCGAAGCACAACTTACAGGCAACTGGAAGCTGGATTACACCGCTACCTATAACCATACAAGTACAGCCATGCGTGCCAAATTGGATGCTTTACCGCTTGAAACACGCAGCAACATAACATCGGCTTACCGTAACCGGACAATGACCTTTAAAACGGATAACAGTTTTGTTATGACCCTTGCCGACGGCAGGAAGGTTACCGGTTCCTGGGCGCTTGACCAGGCCAATAGCCTTCTGGAGGTAACCACACCCAATGGCAAGGTATTTAACTATAAGATAAACAGCCTGGACAGTGCTCTGCTGGTTATTGTTCTTGAAGCCCAGAAAAGTGCCAATGCCCTGTTTCCTGAAATGCATTTTACCAAAATACAAAACTAAAAACCATGAGAAAGACAAACACCTATATACATACACTACTGGTTACCGCATGCTTTCTTTTAACCCTTAACCTGTGGTCGCAAACCTATTATATTAGCGGCCCCACATCGGTAAGTTCGGGTCCCACATATACCTATACCGTCATGGACCCTACTTATAACGGGATCTCGGGTATTAACTGGAACAACACTTACGGAACCATTTCGCCAGCTTCGGGGAACAGTGCAAACGCCACTTTTTATAATGGCAGTTCTGCCACGATCGCTGCAGACGTTTACGATAACATGTTTAATTACCACCTGGCAACCCTTGCTGTGTCCATTAGTTCCGGTGCCCCGTCGACACCCCCGGCACCGACCATCCAGAGTACCAACTGCGGGAATACGGTTCTGGCCAGGAGCACACCGCCCAGTGGTGTGACCTATTACTGGCAAAGCAGTAGCAGTGGCACCAGTACCTCCAACTCTGCCAGTACCATTACCAAGACCAGTAGCGGCACCCAATACCTCAGGGCCCGCAACAGTGGCGGTACCTGGAGTACTTCCTCCAGCAGCAAGGCCTATACCGTTACCCAGCCCACCATCTGGTACCAGGACCAGGACGGCGATGGGCTTGGCGACCCTGCCAATACGCAATCGGCCTGTAGCCAACCAGCGGGATATGTGTCCAATAACAGCGACCAGTGCCCCACACAGGCGGGAAGCTCGGGGCACAACGGCTGTCCACTTAGCGACGAGAACTACGTCTATTCCATAAACTATCAGGAGGCCTATACCGAAGCCCAGTTGGTATCTGCTCCCAACAGCGACAAAATAGAAGCGGTTACCTATTTTGATGGCCTGGGCAGGCCCATGCAAAGCGTGGGTATCCGAGCCGGAGCTGATAAATTAAGGAATAACCTCATTAATTGGGAGGACAACTGGACCCTCGGCAGTGGTTCGGCACCATTCTTTGATCAAAATGGGGCGACCTCAGAGAACGAACGGGTAATGGGAACAGATGCCTATGGCAATACCTCCATGCTCTGGCGCTGTGGCAACGATAGCAGTAGTAATGGAGATGGAGGATGGAACTCCAAATATATGTCCGTAGACCACACCGTGGGTTACAGGTATACCGTATGGGTCAAACGTACCGTGTCGCAAAACGGAACGACCTATCACGGTACCCATAATGTGGCCAACCTTAGTGGTACGTCACAATCGAACCCCTACTTTTGGTCTGGCGACACCCCACAGTTAAACACCTGGTACCTGATAGTAGGCATCATTCACCCCAGCAATTATGCCGGTGCCGATACCGGGGTTAGCGGCGTATACGATACCAATGGGACCAAGGTGTTGGATGGCAACGAATTTAAGTGGTTGTCCTCTACGGTCACATCAAACTTCAGGAGTTATCTCTACTACAGCACCGATGTTAATGTCCGGCAGTATTTTTACGACCCCATCGTGCAACGCCTCGATGGCAACGAAGCCTCCATCACAGATATTATAGAAGGGCATATAGGTAAGGACATTATTACCCATACGGGCTATGACACCTATGGCCGACAGGATGAAGAGTATTTGCCCTATACTGCCAGTAGTAACGGTGGGTTATATCGCAGCAGTGCCGAAAGTGCTACCAAATCCTTTTATGATGCAGCTCAATATGAGGCCGATTTTCCTGGGATGAGCACCGCCACCATCAATCCGTATTCTGAAAAGCACTTCGAGGCCTCGCCGTTAAACCGTGTCCTGGAGCAAGGCGCCCCGGGCAAAGACTGGCTGGTCAACAAAACAAGCGATACCGACCGTACTATTAAATTTGATTACCAGACCAATACCGCCAGCGAGGTGCGCTTCTATATGGTGAGCCTGAGTTTTACCAACAATACCTATACGCCCACGCTTACAGGGGGCAGCACCTATTATGCCGCCAAGGAGCTTTATAAGACCGTGACCAAGGACGAGAACTGGACCAGTGGCACCAACCATACCACCGAGGAGTTCAAGGACAAAAAGGGACGGGTAGTGTTAAAGCGCAGCTATAATAATGGGGCACATGACACTTATTATGTATACGATAAATTTGGGAACCTCACCTATGTATTGCCTCCCAAGGTGGTGCACGACGGTAGTATCTCTGCCACCGAACTTGACGAGCTGTGCTACCAGTACAAGTACGACCACCGCAACCGCCTGGTGGAAAAGAAAATCCCCGGTAAAGGCTGGGAGTATATTGTCTATAACAAATTGGATCAACCGGTACTTACACAAGATGCCAATCAGCGTGTGCCTGCCACAGACCAATGGCTCTTTACCAAGTACGATGCCCTTGGCAGGGTGGCCTATACGGGGCTGATTAACAATAACAGCAGCCGTACCAGCCTGCAAAGTACCGTTGATGGCATTGCTACGCCCTGGGTAACCAAACTGGGCTCGGCAACGAGCATAGCTGGCACTACCATCTACTATAACAACGGTGCCTATCCGACCAGTATTGCCGAAATACATACCATTAACTATTACGACAACTATACCTTCGATAAGGTTTCCGGGAACTCCGAGTCCTCCTATGGGATTACCCCCATTACCAACGTTAAGGGACTGGCCACAGGCAGTAAGGTGAGGGTATTGACAACCAACGAGTGGATTACCTCGGTAACCTATTACAACGCTAAGGCACAGCCCATTTACGTGTACAGCTTTAACGATTACCTAAACACCACCGATAAGGTAAAAAGCAAATTGGACTTCACAGGTAAAGTGGAAGAGACTACAACGACCCACGCCCGAACCAGCTTTAGTACGGTAACCACCGTTGATACTTTTACCTACGATCACATGGGGCGCTTGCTCTCTCAAAAACAGAAGATCAACAGCCTGGCGGACGAGCAGATCGTACAGAACAGTTACGACGACCTGGGACAGCTTATTAGCAAAGGGGTTGGTGGTAAGGCCACCCAGGGCAGATTACAAAATGTAGACTACAGTTATAATGTAAGGGGTTGGTTAAAACAAATTAACAACCCGGGAAGTCTGGGGAATGACCTCTTTGGGTTTAAGATCAACTATAACTCTACCGAAATGGGAGTTTCTGGTGTAGCTGCACTGTATAACGGGAACATAAGTGAGACTATATGGCGCTCGGCTAACACCGGATCCTATGGCAACAGAAAGAGGGGTTATGCTTATCAGTACGATGCCCTAAACCGTATAACTGCAGGGCAATTTAGACGGGCAAACAGTGCAGGTGCCAGTTTTAACGAGGACACCAACAGTTATAATGTAACTGGTATACAATATGATAAGAACGGGAATATAGAATTCTTAAATAGACGAGGCGTTGTAAACAGTTCTAATAGCATTGGTGATATGGATAAGTTGGCATACGATTATTTTCCGAATACCAATAGGTTACGATCGATTGACGAGCTAAGTGGGGGTAATACGACCTATGGGTTTAAAGACGGTAGTACCGCATCCCAAGAGTATTATTACGATACCAATGGCAACATGCTGTCCGATGACAATAAGAAGATAACCAGCATCTTGTACAACCACTTGAACTTGCCGACCGAGGTAAAATTTGAGAACAACAGCAACAAAAGGGTCACTTATGTCTATGATGCTGCAGGCATAAAGTTGAAAAAATCGGTATACAACAACAGTAGTACGCCAACGACTACCACGGACTATGCATCGGGCTATGTCTATGAGAACAACGTATTGCAGTTCTTTAACCATCCCGAAGGTTACGTTGACGTGGCAGGTGGCTATAAGTACGTGTACCAATTTAAGGATCACTTGGGAAATATTAGGCTCTCTTATATGGACGATGACAATAGTGGTAGCGTGGACAGTTCCGAGATCATCAAGGAATCGAATTACTATCCATTCGGGTTAAGGCATTTGGGGTACAATAGCAATGTGTCATCATTCGGCAACAGCGTGGCCAAGCGGTATATGTTCGGTGGCAAGGAATATCAGGACGACAATGTTGGCGGCAATTACCTGAATTGGTACGATATTACGGCACGTAACTATGACCCTGCATTGGGTAGGTGGATGAACTTAGACCCGTTGGCGGAGCAGATGAGAAGGCATAGCCCTTATAATTATGCGTTTAATAATCCAATAAGTTTTATTGACCCAGATGGAATGGCACCATACTGGATTAATAATGGTGATGGCACATGGACAGCAGAAGCTGGTGATAGTGCTTCCACATTGGCAGAAGACGCAAATATATCTTTTGAACAAGCCAAAAAAATAATGGCTAGCACTAAGAAAGAAAATTCTTCTTTGGGTAATATGGGAACATATATTGATCCAAAGGATGGTGTAGAGAAATCAGCTGTAGATGAAGGCGATGTTGTTGTCGTTGGAGAAATAGAATCACATGATGCTGGAGATATTAGAATAGTTTCTGATGATGCTGATGTTGAAGAAAGTGACCTTAGTAATTTTAACACTGGAGAAATTGAGAAGGACAGGACTAATGAAAAAAAATTAGAATTAATATTAGAAGTCTCTAGGTTGATTACGCCTGACCCATTGGATATTATTCTAAGAGGAGCAGGAGATATTACAGCACCTAAATCAAGTCGTAGTAATACAAGAACGACTAGTCCAGCACCTTCTACAAAACAACAACAAACACAACAACAAACACAACAACAAACACAAATACAAAAACAAGCAAGAAGAAAAGCAAAAAAGACTCTTAAGACAGGAAAGAGACAATAGATATCATTAAATAGTCTAGTAAAAATACTGTATCGTTTAATATGATGCAGTATTTTTGTTATGTAGTCTATTAATTTCGAACTAAAAGGTGCATAATAAGAAAACAATTGTATCATTAATTATTTCAATAGCTTTTTTATTGGGGAGCTTTTTATATCTTAGGAAAAGAGAAATAAATTATACTCCAACGGCATATGAAAAAGAGCTAATTAGTTATTTTAAAGAGATAGCCTTACACTCTGAATATGACGACAACCCTAATAAAGTAATCAAGTGGGCAGAACCAATGGCACTTTATATAGTAAAAGAAGAAGAGTTTAAGCCTCAAATGTCCTTTGTAAAAAAGACTATAAACGAAATAAACCTATTAGCAACTGATGGATTTAAAATAGTATTAACCGATAATCCTTTAAAGAGTAATTGTATTCTTTATTTGTGTAAAAAAAATAAAGTTGCTGAATTAGACCAATATTTTTACGAAATGCTAAACGATGGTATAGATTATGACATTTCTGGTCTTGCATATTCTGAGTTTGCAACAAATACAAATATCATAGACAAATCTTTAATTTTCATAAATTCTGAATACTCTTTGAGTGTTCAAGAATCTACAATACTAGAAGAAATAACACAAAGTTTAGGCTTAGCGTTTGATTCTAAAGTATACCCAAACAGTATTTTTTATAAAGATAAATCTAAACAAAAAAATAGAGTAAGGGAATATTTACAATTAGATAAAGACGTTATTAGATTATTATACCATCCCAAAATGAAGCCTGCACTAGATTCATTTGAAGTAAATAGAGTAATTAAAAGAATATTGAAATCAGAAAAGGATTGAATTTAGAACTTGACTATGCTTATTTTCTATAATAGTCTTTAGTTTTTTAACTGTCCCTTTGTTGTTGTTTGATCAACAGGAAGCTTAGAATTATAATAATACTTATTCCGATTACTAATAATCCATATTTAAATAACCCTGTGAGGATAAATGCAGCAAATCCTTTATAGCGAAATTTATTCGCTTCTTCAACGAGCTCAGGTATTATGTTAGAATTCTCCAAAAAGAAATAGCAGACAATACAGAATAAACCAATTATGTATAGTCTAACTATTTTTAAATTCTTTTTATTCATTAGTTTTTCTTCAATATACTGCGACAATCTGGCTCTTATGTTAAACTAGCCAAACTTAATAAGCATTAAAAATAGTGAATTTTGGTGATGCGGTGAATTAAGAGCATGTAAAAAAAATAAACGCATAAATAATCCATTCTATATCACACACACCATAAAAGGTCTAGGTCTAAATTAGTTAACCAATTAATTACTTAAAACATAAAGCAGGTATATTTCTATACCTGTTTTTCTTATGTTTTAGAGAGTAAAAACTCAGAAAATGCCATTTTGTAACTTACTGACAATCAGTAAACTAATTTTTTGCATGTGCAATTTTTGTAATTTTCTAATAATCAAGTATTTGAGTTGAAAAAGGTTGCTATAGTGCAACCTAGGAGTACATGTTATATAGGGCGTACTTTAATAACTTTAATTTGTGATGGTTTTAGGCTTACGAAGAGTATGCTTTTTTGGTCTTATGGTAACTTATAGCCATATCTATTAAGTCGTAAATTTTGGCTTTTTCTTCGTTAGTAAAACTCTCAATGTCCTTAATTTTTTGCAGTAGTTCCTTGTCCATTATTATATCATCCCCGCCAATCAGGAAATCAATAGTAACACCAAGCGCATCTGCTATGGCCTTAGCTGTATCAATTGAAGGCTTAATCTCGTTACGCTCGTAACGTCCAATGATAGGTGCAGACGTACCAACTTTTTTAGCAAGTTCATCCTGCGACCACTTTAGTCGCTTCCTTAAAGACAATATACGTTCTCCAAAAGTCATATAAAAGTATTGTAAATAACCTGTTTTAAGGGTTTAGAGCAAATGTAAGTCACTTATTAGTGTTAAACAAGTCAAATAAATGTTGTTTTGTTAGAACCTATTTATTAGTTTTGTTACCAATTGGTACTAAAAAATATTTTTTAACAATGCTCAACACATCCAACCCGAACAACTACGAGTACACCACCAAACATTTAGAAGTCCACATTTTAGGGGGCATCAAGACCACAAAGCTCGAAACCCTACGCATCACATTAAGTGTGCAGAAACCCAAACAGCATAATGTGTTACGCCATAGCATTGACCTGTACAACGACAACCAAGTAGAAAAGTTGGTGCGTAAAATAGCAGAACGCCTCGAAATAGGAACAAGTATAGCACGTAGAACGGTACAGGATTTAACGAAGGAACTTGAAAATTACCGTTTTGTATTGTTGGAGCAATCGCAAGTTACAGCCACAGGAAAACAACTAACGGCTACGGAAATAAAAAAGGCGGAAGCGTTTTTAAAATCTAAAGACCTATTGAGCAAAACAAACGAGCTTATTGGCAAAAGCGGCGTTATAGGCGAAACCACCAACAGGATTTTAATGTACCTGATATTTACGAGCAGAAAAACCAATAACCCATTACATTGCATCAGCTTGGGAAGTTCCGGAGTTGGTAAGACACATTTACAAAGTAAGGTTGCAGAACTCATCCCGGAAGAAGACAAAGTAGAAATAACCGTTTTAAGTGCCAA
This sequence comes from Snuella lapsa, assembly GCF_039539345.1. NCBI lineage: Bacteria > Pseudomonadati > Bacteroidota > Flavobacteriia > Flavobacteriales > Flavobacteriaceae > Snuella > Snuella lapsa. The sequence goes on from NZ_BAABCY010000007.1 coordinate 28,126, forward strand.
TGCCTTTTATTACTTCAACCGCACAGAACTACAACACAAACTTATTTTAATAGAAGATTTAGACGGCGCAGAATCCGTACTCTATCCACTCAGGGAGCTACAATCCAAAAAGCGTATCACAAAAACCGTGGTACATAAAGATACCAAAGGCACAACCAAAACCATACACCTAACGGTCGAGGGGCCTGTAAGTGTAGCAGGATGCACCACACAGGAAAGCATTTATGAAGATAATAGCAACCGTAGTTTTTTACTGTACATAGATGAAAGCACAGAACAAGACCAACGCATAATGAACTACCAGCGGAGAGCCTCCGCAGGCAAGATAGACAAGCAAGGTCAAACGGATGCCGTACAATTACTGCAAAATGTACAACGATGCCTAAAGACGGTTACCATCATAAATCCTTATGCAGAATACTTGGAACTCCCACAAAGTGTGTTTAAACCACGGAGAACCAACAGCCATTATTTACAGTTCATTGAAGCCATTACTTTTTACAAGCAATACCAACGAGAAAAGAAATATGACGAGCAAACAGGCGAGGAATATATCGAAACCACCATCGAAGATATAGAAGAAGCCAACCAACTTATTATAGAAGTGTTATTGCGAAAATCCGATACCATTACAGGAGCTTGCAGAAACCATTTAGAAAACTTGAAACAGTATTTAAAAGAGAACAATCAAACAACCTTTACCAACTCTGAAATCCGCAGACGGTTACGCATCAAGGAAACGACCTTAAGGCGGTACAACAAACAGTTGTTGGAAGAGAATTATATACAAAGAGTAAAATCTAAAACTAAGAGTTACTGTTTTGAAATCGTGGACGTGGACGAATACAGCAACCTCAAAGAGCAGATAAACAGCGCATTGCAAAACTGTATCACACAGATAGAACTCGCCATATCGCCACAAAGTCACCACGGGCAAAATGGCGAGGTTAAAACAAAGAAAGCCAGTTGATTACATGCAACTCGCCACAAAATCCCAAAAGTATAACCAAGTGAAAAAACTAAAATTAAAAAGCAAAACGTATAAAGCCCTTTTAGTGTCCTTTAAGGACTGGTTGGATATATTGGGTTATAGCAAGGGCATTATAAAATACTCACCTATTTTTTTACGGGAGTTCTTTTACTGGCTAGAACAGAACGGGCATACCAACATAACCACAATCACACGAAAGGACATTACAGATTACTACCAATATTTAAAGCAAAGACCCAATGAAAATTATGGTGGAGCGTTAAGTAACCCATCCTTGAATGGTCATATCAGCACACTCAAACGCTTTAACGAATACCTGAAAAAGCACAATGCTAAAAGCCTGTCCATACACCTGCGTTTTGAACGTACCGACAAGCTGAACGAAACCGATATACTGACCCAATACGAAATAAAAGAGCTGTTTAAAGCAACGGATTACACAAGCCCATCACGGAAATTTAGGTTACGGGATAAAGCCATATTGGTAGTACTGTACAGTTGCGGACTACGAAGAAACGAAGCAGTAAACCTGAATCTTAACGATGTTCTTTTTGATAAAGAGCGTATCGTGGTCAGAAAGACCAAGAACAACAGGGAGCGTTATGTACCAATCAATCCGTACAACCTGCGAATACTGGAAGATTATATTTACGATGCCCGACCAGAGTTCTACAAAGCCAACCAAAGCGAAGCATTGTTCGTAAACTCGCAAGGTGGCAGATTGGGCGGTATGAGCTTTAAACTGCGGTTGCGTATAATCATAAAAGCTGCAAACGATAGCGGGATTACAGAAAAGCGCATCACGCCCCACAAATTAAGGCACAGTATAGCAACACATCTGCTCGAACAAGGCGTAGCCATAGAAGCGGTCAGCCAGTTCTTGGGGCATACCTCTTTAGAATCCACACAAGTATATACCCATTTAATCAAACAAGAACTATGAGGTCGAGAGCCTCGACACGCAAACATTAAACCTATATTATGGAAAACTACGAAGCATACCTATTACAGAACCAGTACAGCCAAAACACGGTTACAATCCACAAAAGGCGTATCAAGCGTTTTAAAGGTTGGCTCAAAAATTATGGCATAACGGCACAGGAATTAAGTTACAGCAACCTCTTGAAATACGCCAAATATTTACAGACGGAAAAGAAATATGAACGTTCCTCTACCAACAATGAACTGCGAGCGGTCAAGCTCTATTACGATTACCTGATGGCCAAAGGAGACATGATGGAGAACCCTGCCGAGGATATGGCCATACGTGGCAAACGTATCAAGGTGTTAAACAACCTGCTTAGTGAAGAAGAACTGGAAGACCTTTATTACAGTTATGATATTGAGCATCACGACACCTTTTTCAAGGCCACCAAATTACGGGATAAAGTGGTGTTGGGCTTTATGGTATTCCAGGGCATCACGGAAGTGGAGCTTTACCATTTACAGGAAGAATACCTGCAACTAAGCAAAGGAAAAATAGATATACCAAGTACCAGACGTAGCAATGCAAGGACTATAAAATTGCAACCTTGCCAAATGATGGACTTAATGAACTATACCAGTTCCACGAGGCAATATCTAGCCAACAGGATAAAGACCACCAATAACGAACAACTCATTTTTGGAAGCACATCACAGATACACAGCATAGCGCACAGGATTATAAAAAACCTAAAGCAGTACAACCACAAGGTAACAAATGGTTCACAGTTAAGGGCAAGCCTTATAGTAAACTGGCTATCAAAACATAACCTTAGACAAGTACAGTACCTAGCAGGGCATCGTTACATAAGTTCTACCGAAAAATACGTACAGGACGATTTAGAGAACCTGCACGAGATAGTAAACAACTTCCACCCAATAAGTTAAAAAAGCATCCTATGAAAACATATATCAGAAGTCCATAGAATTAAAGAAAACACCGTACATTTATCTCAAACAGTTACAAAAATAAATTACAATTTTTGCCCGTAGGCTACGAAGTGGGAATGCGAAAGCTCCAAACGCTGTAACTGGCGTGAGACTTCTAAGGCTTACGGGTTTTATATTCTCAAAATAGTTACAAAATGAATCCACACGAATTTAAGTCAAGGTATGGCCATACCCTGCAAACAGACCCCGAGACCAAACAGCATTATATAAAACTACCAATCAGCAACTTGAACGAGCTTGCCTATATGCACGAATCGTTACTTGAAAATATATTGCTGTTAACGCAATTAGAGAAAAGGCACTATAAAAGAGAACAGTTGCAAAGCGTGATGTACTGGCTCTGTAAAATTGTTTTACTTAGCTATCCGCATGATGAAATTAATGGATTAACCGAATGGTTGAAATCTGAATAAACTAAGTCCACGCAAAGCAAGTCCAATATTATCGTTCCTCAAAACCCTCTGTACTTGCTTTGCTTCCTATCCTCGCTCCGCCCAAGCTATGTTTACATAATTGGCATTATAATACTGCCGACATCATCCACGCCGAACCAAAGCCGTAGTTATAATGGAAATTATGTAAAATATCCGCTAATCCGACGCACAAATACGAACTGAAAAAGGACAAAAATTAATACTTCAAGATGTGTGCGTGTGGCCACAAATAGCCCAAAGCATTACGGGACGTTCAATCGGCACTTTGCCTATCATTTTAAAAAGCTGAAGATTGCCGTTGCGCTCAATAATCCACTTCTTAAATCTTCATCTTTTTAAAACGTTTGCTTCCGATGCAAACGTTACGATAATAGTTAAAAAAGAGGCTGGTCTGTGCGGTGGATTTTTAACTGTTATTGGAATGCAACAAACGAAGTGCGTTAGTGCGCCAGAGTGAGCAAAAGCGTCGGAAGCTCGGGCGAAGGGAGTATTTTACATAAAACTGGTTATAGCTACGCCATTGACGGTGCGAGGAAGTACTATAACCCGTTTTATGTAACTTGACGAGGGAAAGGGAGCAAGTAATATACAGGGGTTTTTGAGGCACGAGAATATTGGATATTACTTGCGTGGGAATAATCATAAAAACCATATATTTACGGGTAACAAAACGTTCTTTAAAATATTTTTTAAGGGTTCGCCCTGAAAAAAAGCGACCGAGTTTTTATTTTTTGTATTAGCTATGATACTAATGGCAATATGTTGCGGGATTACAACAAGGGTATTTCATCGAATATTGCATACAACCATTTGAATTTACCGACCAACGTCCCATTGAGCGGAGGAAATATTTCCTATATTTACGATGCAACAGGTATAAAACTTAAGAAAACAGTGAGTAACGGAGCCACCACGGTCTATGCTGGCAATTATGTTTACGAAAAGCCCTACAACAGTGCCGAGACCTTAGAATTCTTTAACCACCCTGAGGGCTATGTGGATGCCGTAAATGGTTATAAGTATGTGTACCAGTACAAGGATCACTTGGGGAATGTTAGGTTGTCCTATATGGATAGTAATGGAGATGGACAGATTACTGCTTCTAGTGAAATTTTAGAGGAGAACAATTATTATCCTTTTGGCTTGGAACATAGGGGTTACAACAAGGACAATGTTCTAAGCACCAATATAGCACAGAATTATAGATACAATGGGAAAGAGCTTAACGATGAGTTAGGTCTTGACTGGTATGATTACGGTGCTAGGAACTATGATGCTGCATTGGGTAGGTGGATGAATATTGATCCGTTGGCTGAGCAAATGCGAAGACACTCACCTTATAATTATGCGTTTAATAATCCATTGCGTTTTACTGACCCAGATGGAATGGCACCAATTGATGAAGTTGATGAACCTCAAAATCTTGACCCTTTTGGTAATGAATATGGCGATGAAGGTAGAGATTATGATGACCCTGTTGATTTAGGAAAAATGTTGGGAGATGATTTCTTTAATAACAGACCCGGGTATTATACTGAAAGTACAGGAGATGATGATAATTCTGGTTCATCCGAAGAAGGAGGGGAAGATGAAGATTGTTGTGGTGGAAATTCAGAATCCACGCAGATTTTAGGCTCGACATATTTAGTATGGAATGCCGATGGAACAACATCTTTAGCAAGTATGACTCCTGTTAGTTTATTATCATTAGTTGAAGAATCTTCTTCTGGATTGTCATGGAGAACTCCAGTTGGAGCTGGCTTGGTTTTATCAGGACAACCTCTATTAGGCAAAAGATTCATCACGAAAGCATTTGGTAATGCTCCTGCTGCTTCTAGGGGAACTTCCTTGGCTTCAAGATTTTTTAGCAAAGTTTTGCCTTTTAACTCTCCGGTTAGATTACCTACTTTAAATGGAGGTGTGACCACTCCATTGAGATGGACAAGAACTAAATTGGTTGGTAGATTCGTTGGTAGATGGATTCCATTTGTAGGATGGGGGTTATTAGCATATGATGGTGCTAGCATGTTGTATAATGCAAAACCCATGGGGATTCAAAATCAGACTAGAAATGGTTATGGTAAAAAGCCTCATGAAAGGACGTACATAAGGAGATAAAATTATTACTAGTTATTATTTAAAATTTTTAGTTAATCATCTACGAATAAACTCAGATTTAAGAGGTATCTTTGAATAAGGATACTTAGTCTATAATAATGTCGAATTAGTGAAAAAGAATCAGATTATTTTAGTAAATGAAATATTAGTTTGTATTATAATTTAGTAGTAATAGGATAAATGTTAGAAAAAGTCTTAAATAAAAGGTGGTATAATAGATTAAATAAAATTTTTATTAATAGACAACCATTCAGTAAAAGTAATTTTATTAATGAAGTTCTAGCAGATGATTCGTTAAAAAAAGAGTCGATAGAAGTTGTTTATGACTATATTTTTGAATATTTACCACAAACCTTAGATAAGAATTTATATCCTTCTGATGATTTAATTAATGATTATGATATAGATGATGAAGATATAGGAGATATAATGATTAAAGTTTTTAAAAAATTAGGATTGAATTTCCCCAATGTTAATGAACAAACAATGTTTTACGAACAATATGGGGATAAGTTAACTATCCTTCAGATGATTAAATTTGTTGAGTTTTTTAGACGTAATAGAGAAGACTAACGTTTAAATTTAAGGTAGTGTCTCAAATGGTCACGGTATAAATTAGTTGGTACACTATTATTTTATTTTAACTATTTGATTACAAGTAAAATACATTAAATTTAAAAATATAAACAGGTATACTTAGGTATGCCTGTTTTGTTTTAAAGCTCCCAAAGTCTTTAAAACAGATACTTATGGAACCCTCTTGGGTTAGATTAGTGGATACTTGACCCGTGTCAACCTTACCAAAAGTAAGGTTTTAGCTTATTAGTGACTTCCAAAAAACAAATACATTTACCGATATAGATAACAATTTTTTATGGAATGTAGGAGATGCCAAGGGAAGTGTAATAAAAATGGTTGCCAGGTCGATGGTGTACAACGCTATTATTGTCGAAACTGCAAATTAAGTCAACAAAAGACCTATACCTATAAGGCCTATAGGGCATCGACAAATAGAAAGATTCATACCTTATTGATCAATAGTTGTGGCATCAACGATATTTCAAGGATATTGCAAATTTCAAGACACACCGTAAGGAAGCGGCTTTTACAAATGGCCAGATCCCTAAAGCCTTTAAAAACCCATGCTTCTTATCAAAACTATGAAATGGACGAAATGCACGTCAAAGTATTGGGCATGGGAGATTATTGCTACCTAAGCTATGCCATAAACAGGAACACAAAAGAAGTCATCCATTTTTGTATTGGCAGCAGAACCTCCAAGCAACTGTATGAGATAGTACATAAAGTGTTGCTAATGTCCCCCAAATATATTTATACGGACAAATGGCTTCCCTATAAATCCATAATCCCTAGCCAAATGCACCGTTTCGGCAAGATTTTCACAAACCGTATCGAGAGGTACCATCTTAATCTACGTACCCATTTAAAGTGCCTTTCCAGAAAAACAATTTGCTATCCTAAAAGTATAAAAACTCTAGAAGCGATGGTGAGTCTATACTTTTGGGGACATACCTTAGATTTAAAAACATTATAAATGACACATCCCTTCAAAACATATAAAGGTATTTTTTATTCTGCTCTAGTAATTATTTCGTTTGTCATATTACATTCATGTGGTTCAATGCCAATAAACCGGGAAGTTCAAAGAACAACGACCCAAAGCGTCCAAATGGGAAGTGTGGCAAGTTCTAAAGATTTTATGTTACAACAAGCATATAATACTGCTGCTATTCCGGAATACGAAAAAAACATTAAGGTAGCCGTATCCATAATTCCCTTTTCCAAAACAACACACAAATCTTTTTTAAACGCCCGAAGTAGACAATCTTCTAATGTTACTATCCACTACGTGGATTCACTGGATAGTAAACCCACTTACGTACATTTAAAACTCTCTGACCAAATATCTATAATAGAAGCCTTAAACGACCAAATTAATAAAGGTGTTAAAGACTATTTGAGCTTAAACCCGGATGCGGAAGTCATTACAGGCGTGTCCATGGCATTCAATGAACCAGAAATAAAGAGACTTACAACTGCCGAATCGGTATTCCTGGTAGAGACCGAGCCGAAAGTCTATGCCCTACAACTTATAAATGAAAATGCGGCACCTCAATATATAAAGTTTAATCAAGGGGTTGTATTTGCGTATAATTCCTCCAACTGCTGTTGGCAGGAAAACAAAAAACATCGCATTAATATTATTGATTTGGTGGGCCAATACGATAACTGCCCTAACAGAACTTACCGTTCCGCCCATAGGGCTAAAAAAAGAATCAACTATTATAAACTATAAGACAATGAAACATATATCCATTTTGCTTTTGTTCATGGTCATGATTGCCTGTGATGATATCATAGAAGTAGAGGACATCTCCAATGAATCCGTCGTGCTCTTGGCTCCAATCAATGAGGCCGTTTTGGATACGCTTGGCACCACCTTCACCTGGGAGCCCTTAGCGTTCGCTGATAGTTACCTCTTACAGGTAGCCACACCGTCTTTTGAGAGTGCCTCTAAAATTGTGATAGATACCACCATTACCAAGACCTCCTTTAGCAAACTACTAAAGGTTAATGCCTACCAATGGCGGGTAAGGGCTGAAAACAGTGGATATCATACCGATTATAGCAAACAAAGTTTTAGCGTTGAAAAATAAAACCAAAACATATGTGCTTATTGTCTTGGTCTTGTGCATTTGGGGCATTATAGGCTATAGGGTTCTTTCGGCAATAAACCCCAATGCGCCACAAATAGCACAACAAAATATGGAGGTTCAGTTCACTCCAAACACCATTAAGGAAGCAGACAACTTTTCCGTTCAAACAGTGGAACGGGATCCGTTTTTGGGCACCCTTTATGTAAAAAAAGAAAAAAAGCAAGTGATACAGCGACCTGTTACCAAAAGTATCACTTGGCCTGATGTCATTTATCATGGCAGTATCTCCACACAACACAAACAGATTAAAATGTTCATTGTGTCCATAAATGGGTTACAACAATTCGTAAAACCCAAACAAACTATTGAGGGTATCAAGCTCCTAAGAGGAACATCCCAATCCATTGTAATAAGCTATAAGGGGCAAAGAAAGACCGTTCAAAAGATATGAGAGCCTTAAAGTTAAAAGCCGGAGCCTTACAATTTACCATGTTCGTGGTGGTGATTATTGCTTTGTTATTGGCGGCTTTTACCATTCTTGTCCATACTCATAAGGCATTCAGAATTCGAACGGACTTTGTTGTTGGAACTGTAGATGTGGTTAATAACACTGTAGATCAGATGCTTATTAACGATCCACAATCGAATAAAACCCAATTTCTAACTAACGACCAAGGTTATGAAATAAACATACATAATGATCATTGGGGACTGTTTAATAAACTGAGTGTAGTTTCAAAACTCAAGAACAGCACATTTAAAAAAATAGCCCTTGTGGGGGGCTCTCAACCAGAAATCAATAAAACGGCTCTTTATTTAGAAGAACAAAACAAGCCCCTCGTCGTGGTGGGGAAGACACATATACAGGGTGATGTCTATTTGCCCAAACAAGGAGTCAGAACCGGTAACATCTCGGGGCATTCTTATTATGGCTCCCGCTTAATCTATGGAAGCAACAAAACCAGTAATACGCTTCCTGACATTAACCCAAACATTTTAAAACATCTGGAAGGTATGACCGAAACGGTCAAATCCATTGCCCCGGAACAATTCATTGATCTGGGAAAGGACAGGATTTACCAAAACTCCTTTTACGATCCCGCTAAGGTCATTTTCAGTCCCATGGCTATCGACCTGTCTCGTGTATCGCTTACAGGCCATATACTGGTACAATCGGAAACCAAGATTGTTGTCGATCCCACGTCCCAATTAACGGATGTTATTTTAATGGCACCGGAAGTGGAAATTAAACTCCATTCCAAAGGAACGTTCCAGATATTGGCTAGTAGGGGAATTACCGTTGGTAATGACTGTACGTTAAGTTATCCCTCAGCCCTGATCCTGATTGAGGACAAACAGGTTAATAAACAAACACAAAACACGGAAGATACTCCATATATTAAGCTCCATAAAGGGGCTATGGTCAAGGGCGAAATAGTTTATTTGGGAAATTCAAAAAACTATCGATCACAGGTTTTTATAGATGATGGGGCAACAGTAGTTGGCGAGGTTTACTGTAATAAAAACGTGGAGCTATTAGGCTCCATTTACGGCAGTGTCTATACCAGTGGCTTTGTTGCGGCCCAATCGGGCTCTGTATACCAGAACCACATTTATAACGGTACCATTCAGGTTGACAAACTACCACAGGAATACGTAGGATTGTTATTTGAAGACCATATTAAAAAAGGCATAGCAAAATGGTTGTACTAAAAAAGATACGGGCCTCGACCCTTATGGAAACCTTGGTCGCTACTGTATTGCTTGTGGTCATTTTTATGATAGCAAGTATGATATTGAACAATTTGTTCTCAAATACCATAAAGGGTAATACCAGGGAGATGGACACCTACCTGAATGAACTGGAATACCTGTACATAAACAACAAACTGGCACTGCCCTATACAACAGATTATAAATTGTGGTCTATTACCGTGAACTCCCATTTGGAACAGAACAAACCCATGATTGTTTTTGAGGCGGTGGATCAAAAGACAAAACAAACCTTAAAAAAAGAGCGTATTGCAATCTAAGGCCAAGATATCGGCATTTACATTAAACGAGTTGATCGTCGTTATCATTTTAACGAGCGTCATTGTCGGAATGGGCTTTTCCGTTTTGACATTGGTTCACAAGCATATGTATGGCATCCAGGCTAATTTTAACAGGAACACTGAACTTAGCAAACTTGAACAATCCCTATGGCTGGACTTTAACCGCTATTCCAAAATAACATACGATGCCCTAGAAGATAAACTGACCTTTACCACTGCGATAGATACAACCTCCTATACATTTACGGAAAGGGGGATTGTTAAAGCACTGGACACTTTTAATATCCGATTACAGGGAAAAACGATGTTCTTCGATGGCAATAGCGTAGGGAACGGTACCATTGACGCATTGAAATTAAAAACATCTAAAAACTTTCAGCAGCAGGAACTGCTTGTATTCAAGAAGAACGATGCAACCTTATTCATGAACTAATGGCATTTCAACTGGACAACATAAAGACTACCGATTCCCAAAGGGGCAAAAACGCGAAAAAAAAGGAAGAATCTTTTTTAAAGCAGGAAATAAACCTGTTCAACAAGGCCTTTCCCAACAAGGTAAAAGAAGATTTCTATACAGAACTTAGCGTACTTTTAAAAGCCGGTATTTCATTAAAGGAAGCTCTGGAACTCATAGAAAAGTCCCAAAAGAAAAAGCAGGATACAATGATACTGCATACCATATCCAAGGACATTGTTGCTGGGCAGAGCCTTTCAAGCGCCATGAAAGCCCATAAACATTTTACCGACTACGAGTACCATTCCATAGCCATAGGTGAAGAAACCGGGACATTGGCCCAGGTTATGGAACAACTGGGCGAATTTTATGCCAGAAAAAATGAACAGCGCAGAAATCTGGTCAGTGCCCTGACCTACCCCATAATCATTTTGAGTACGGCCGTTTTGGTGGTATTCTTTATGTTGCACTATGTCGTCCCGATGTTCCAAGATATTTTTAAGCAGCAGGGCGTGGAATTGCCCGGGATTACAAAATTCATCATCAGGATCTCTGAATTTGTTAAGGCCTATGGGTTGATATTGGTTCTTATGGTATTTGGAGTGTTTGGCTTACAGACCTTTTTAAACAAGAAAAAACGGTTCAAGCAGTTAAAGGACCTGTTGGTCTTTAAACTGCCCTTTATCGGAAACTTTGTCAAAACGGTCTACCTGTCCCAGTTTGCACAGGCGGTATCCCTGTTAACGGCCTCCAAGGTGCCAGTGGTCAACAGTATCCAGCTCGTTAAGCAGATGATCAATTTTTACCCCTTAAAGCAAGCCCTTGAAACCGTCGAGGGTCATATTTTGAAGGGAGAATCCCTAAGCAATAGCTTAGGCCAGCACAAATTGTTCGACGATAAAATGATTGCCTTGGTCAAGGTTGCGGAAGAGACCAACCAAACGGAGTATATTTTCGAAAGGCTCAATAAGCAATACCATACCCGGGTGGAACAACAGTCCAAAATGCTGTCCACCTTAATGGAGCCCTTCATCATACTCATCGTTGGTGTCCTGGTTGGGATCATCCTGATTGCCATGTACCTACCGATGTTCAAGTTGAGTAGTGTTATGGGCTAAGTTAACAAAAGAAAAACCATGACTATGGATGAAGAAAAAACAAATTATGTGTTATTGACCAGCACAGATGTTATGTTATTATATTAAGCATCCATAGGTCGATTAATGCTGTCGGGCAATTATGATTTTTTGGTCTACCCGTTTGCCGATTTGAACGAAGTCATAAATGACTTAGAAAATGGGAGTATTTTAGAATCATAGATGAAACCTCTTATGCGCAATTGCATGGAAACCTTTATGTTAAGTTCAAGGAACTTTTGAAAGGATATCAAGTTATTCAGAAGTTGGTTATATTGATTCTCACCCACTTTATGTTCTGTGTTTAAAGAATGAATATAGGATTTATTGACTGCACAATTAATTGAATATGTTGAAGAAAAGACTTTTATTGTATAGTTATACAACCATAAAAGTTTGTAAGAATTCATTTAATCTTGTTTTTTTAACAAATCATCAGAAAAATTATATAAATATCAGTGAATTTTACTTCTTTTGACTGATAATGAGTAATATATAATTTAATTTTACATATTTTCAAATAAAACAGGTTTAAAATAGTCGATTCTAGTATTGGGGTATCTAGGATGGTAAAGTGATTTTAACATATTTATAATATGAGGTATACCCCAAATATTAAAATCAAGCATCTCTGTCTCCTTATAGCTGTATTTCTAATACTTCAGGCTTTTCACGGAAACTATGCACAGGATTCCCTTTCCAATAAATCATATCAAGAACTGAGCAAGCTTTCAGATGATGCCTTTTACAATGGGGATTTGGAACGACTTTCCATTTACAGAACCTATTACCTTGATAAAGCAAAAACAGAGAACAATAATCTGGAAATGGCCCGTGCCTACCAATATTTTATTACCTGGGAAGATTTGGAAACAGACCTAAAATATTGCGATTCCGTGATAAAGGTTACCAAGGACAGTGACCATGAAGCCTACCCGACCAACGGCTATTTGCTCAAGGCCAATATGTATTATTATGGTTCTGATTTCGAAAAGGCCCTGGACAACTATATCATTGCCAGTGAGTGGGCTGACGCTAAAGGTTATAAACCGTTACAGATTGAAGCTTCAATGGGCATTGCCGCTATAAAGAACATCTGGGGTCTCCACGAAGAAGCATTGGAAATCTACAAAACCAATTATTTGGACGTAACAAGTACCACTGACTACATGGCAGACCGTTACGAGGATTATATACTGTTTGCCAATAATTTGGCCCTGTCCTATATCCGGAACCAAAAGCCTGATTCAGCCTTGGTCGTATCAAGCAGAGCCATGTCACATGCAAGATCAGTAAACGATAGTCTTTCCTATTATGATCTTGGAAAAGTACAGGCCACGGCCAACTATTACCTAAAGAAATACCCCCAGACCCAGGATTCTCTGTTAAAATTCCTGTCACACTATTCAGGGCTAACGCGTTCAGATAGTTATTACATGTTGGGTAAGATAGCCGACTACCAAAATGATCATGCCCTAAAAATGGATTATTTCAAAAGAATAGATTCGATCCATCAAACGATCGGGGATCCATTTCCCGAACTAAAAGAGGTATACAACGAACTGTACAAGGATGCCGGTAATAAAGGGGACAAAGACCGGCAGCTGTACTATATCGACCAATTAATAGCAGTTGACAGCACATTGGATATTAACTATGCAACAGTTAACAATAAAGTGCGTTTGGAATATGACATTCCCAGATATAAAAAAGAAAAACGGCTGCTGACAACCGAATTAAAAAATAAACGGCAACAATTACAGATATTGACCATAGTTTCGTTTATAATATTGGCAATACTGCTAGTCTATATTAACCACAGGCATCGCAAATTCAAAAAGCGATTGCAGCAGCTATTGGACAATGACCCTGTTGAAACGACCGAACCGAAACCCAAAAAAGAAAAACCTGCCCTGGACATATCCGAGCATATCATAAATACCGTTTTGGAGCAGTTAAAACAGTTCGAAGCCGATAAAGCCTATCTGGACAAGGATATAACGCTCAGTTCGCTGGCAAAGGACTTCAATACCAATTCATCCTATATGTCTAATATCATAAATCATTACAAACAAATGAATTTTTCAAGCTACCTAAAAGACCTACGGATCACCTATGCCATTAACAGTATCAAGAAAGACCACCAATATCTGAAATATTCTATTAACGGACTGGCCGATGAATTTGGGTTTATAACGGCGGACTCCTTTTCAAAGGCTTTTAGGGAAAAGACAGGGATCAAGCCCTCTTATTTTCTGGGCAAGTTAAGGGAAGAGAACAATACATAATTCCCCCCAATTTATAAATGCAGGGCACAGTTACAAGGATTGCAAGAAGTGCTTTGTTACTTTTAACCTGAAATTAATCCAATAAATATTAAATACCATGAAGACAAAAACAAAACAACAACAATTATCATTAAAACACTACCAAAAAAATGAAATCAAAAATCCCGAAACCATTTTAGGAGGTGTTGGAGATGGTCCAATTGAAAGGGACAAAATTAAAAGGGCAACAAGGAGATAAAATGTTTTGATTAATACAGAAATACACTTTTAAAGATGTTTTTCTACATAAACTACCTTCACTAACTTTCCAAATATGAAATGCACTAAAATACTTCTTTGCATAATAACAATAACCTTTTTGGGTTGTTCAGGGTTTACCAAGCAAAAACATTTTCAGGATTATCCGCGAACCGATAAATCTTCAACAGAAGATAGCTATTACGGTACGATAATCAAGGATGAATACAGGTATCTGGAACATTTAAAAGATACTGCCGTTGCCCAATGGTTCAAAGATCAGGATGTCTATGCAGAGAAGTATTTGAACAATTTCCCTGGTCAGGAACAGATAGCTAACCAAATCAAGGGTTACCATAGTGAAGGCCAGCCATCGGTTTCCAATATCAAATATTCGGATAACGGACATGCCTTTTTTCTGAAAAGTGAAGGAAACAATTTGGTTCAAAAACTGTTCTACAGGGAGTCAAATAGCTTAGCTGATATTGAGCTTTTTGATCCCTCAGGATTCCAAAAAGACCTGAACCGAGAGTATACCATAAGTTATGTGCAACCATCCTGGGAAGGGCAATATGTGCTGTTATCCCTATCCTATAACGGTATAAAAGGATCGGAACTTATTACCATAGATGTAAAGAACAGGAAACCATTACCGGAGATCATTACCCATGCAGAACCCGAATACTATCTGGGCGTTTCATGGCTTCCCGATTCCAGTGGCTTTCTGTACCTGTACATTCCTGTATTGGATCCGGACAATGAAGCTTATATGCTAAATTCCAGTACAGTGTTGTACAAATTAGGGGAAGACCCCGAAAAGCGGCATGTCGTGTTTTCGGCGGAATCGGACCAGTACATCACCCAGGAAGATATCCCAATAGCCAAAGTGCTGTCAAAAAACGATAAGTATATCATAGGGTACAAAGCCTCATCGGAGAATTATTGGTCGGCCTATTACACAACCATGGAAGATTTAGCTACCGAAACAATGCACTGGAAACCTTTTTATGGCACCGATGAAAAGATTTTTGCTGACTACGGCTTCTTTATGGAGGCTGCATTTGTTTTCGTATCGGGCAAAAATGCCGATAACCGCACCATATCAAGTTTTGACTTAAAAACGGAACCCCCATACCAATCCAAGGTTTTAGTGCCAGAAAAAAAAGACGAGGTGATCAATATATTGAACGTAGCCAATAATGCCCTGTACTTTACCACCTCCAGATTTGGGGTAGAAGCCAATCTGTACGAATATAAAAATGATCAGGAAACCAAACTTAAACTGCCATACCAGGCAGGAGCCATTGACCTTTACAGCAGTTCAAAAGACAGTCCAAACCTTTATGTCAATATCGATGGATGGACTACAAACTATACCCGATACATCTTCAGCGGAGGCACGTTTAGCTTGGACCCTTTATCAAATAACAGAAGTTATCCGGAATTTGACGACCTCGTAGTAAAGGAAATTCAGGTCGCTTCGCATGACGGTGTCCAAGTGCCCCTGTCCATAATTCACCAAAGCGATATGGAATTTAATGGGCAAAGCCCAACACTAATATATGCTTATGGAGCCTATGGAGAGTCTCTCACACCATACTTTTCGACCATATTCCTTAATTGGGTGAAAAACGGAGGGGTGCTTGCCGTGCCCCATATCCGTGGTGGTGGTGAAAAAGGAGATTCCTGGCATGAACAGGGCATGAAAACGACCAAACCCAATTCATGGAAAGACCTTATTACCTGCACCGAATACCTGATTAGCAATAAATATACCTCACCCGAAAAAACCGTATTGTACAGCAGCAGTGCCGGAACCGTTGCCACGGGCATGGCCATGGTAGAACGACCAGAGCTGTACAAGGTGTTCATAGCAGAAGCCCCTATGCTCAATCCGTTGCGTAATGAAGCCAGAAGCAACAATGCCAGCAATTATTTGGAGTACGGCACTATAAAAGATTCCTTGGAATGTATGGGACTCATCAAAATGGATCCCTATGTCAATCTAAAGCCCAATACCGAATACCCGGCCGCCTTGATCATTGCAGGGTATAACGATTCCCGTATAGACCCATGGATACCCGGTAAATTTGCGGCTAAACTGCAAGAATGCTCTACGTCAGGGCTTCCCGTTTTTTTGGACGTAAACTATAACGTAGGCCACGAGGGCGGGGATACCTTTGAGGAAACTATAGCCACCTATTCACGCATGTTCGCCTTTGCCTTCTGGCAGACCGACCATAAGATAAAAGACTAGCCAAGTGTTCCCTAATTATGTTCAATTGGATGCCAAAGACTGTGGCCCCACATGTCTTAAAATTATAGCTAAGTATTATGGCAAGACCATTTCAACACCTAAACTTAGAGAGCTTTCAGAAACCACAAGAATAGGGAGCAACCTTAAATTTTTGGCACGGGCAGCCGAAACCATTGGTCTAAAATCGCTACCTGCAAAAATAGATTTCAACCAACTGAAAGGTGCGCCATTGCCCTGTATCCTGCATTGGAACAAAAATCACTTTGTCGTATTGTATAAGATCAAAAAGGATACCTGTTATATTTCAGACCCGGCACAAGGCTTGATAAACTATAACAAGCATACATTTTTGGAACGTTGGATTGGAGCCAATGCCAACGACCATACAGAACAAGGCGTGGTTTTACTATTGGAACCAACATTGGATTTTCAAAGCGATACCGCTTCCACTAAAGAAAACCCTTTAAACTTAGGTTTTATTTCAAAATACCTGATCCGTTATAAACCGTTTTTAATACAGTTAGGTTTTGGATTGCTTGCAGGAAGCCTGTTGCAGCTTATTTTTCCTTTCCTGACCCAGAGTATAGTTGATGTAGGGATCAAGAACCAGGATATGCCCTTTATATACCTGATATTGGTAGCCCAGTTGTTTTTGTTTGTAGGACGAACCGCAGTAGAAGTTATCAGAAGCTGGATATTGTTGCACTTAAGTTCACGTATCAATATATCCATGCTCTCTGACTTTTTCGTCAAGCTCATGCGTTTGCCCATCGCATTTTTTGATACCCGCTTGACAGGAGATATATTACAACGTATCAATGACCATGAGCGTATAGAAAAACTATTGACCACATCTTCGCTACAAGTCTTATTTTCATTGGTCAATCTTTTGGTATTTGTACTGGTGCTTATCTATTATGACCTATCCATATTTATGGTGTTCTTAATAGGAAGCCTGATGTACCTGGGTTGGATAATTCTATTCCTTAAAAAACGAAAAACATTGGATTATGAGGAGTTTGAGCAGACAGCCGATGAACGCAGTAAGGTTATAGAACTGATAAGCGGTATGCAGGATATAAAACTGCATAATGTAGAACAGGATTTTCGTTGGGATTGGGAACATGTACAAGCACGATTATTTAAAATATCAATCACACGAATGACCTGGGACCAGTACCAAAGCATCGGTTCTTCGTTTATCAATGAACTAAAAAACATCCTGATCACAGTTTTGGCAGCAAAATTGGTCATAGAAGGCAGTATTACATTGGGAATGATGTTGGCCATAAGCTATATCGTGGGGCAACTAAATGCACCCATAGTGCAGCTTATAGATTTTCTTAAGGATTTACAGGATGCCAAAATATCTTTAGAACGTTTATCCGAGATCCACAGTAAAAAAGATGAAACGGATTTAAAAGACCTGCCCCTAAGAGAGCTAAAAAAATCAGATATTCTATTAGAGGACGTTAGTTATAGATATCCGGGAGTAGAAGTGCCAACACTAAAAGAGCTGCAACTGACCATTCCAAAAAACAAGGTTACTGCCATTGTGGGTTCCAGTGGTAGTGGAAAGACAACGCTCATGAAACTACTCCTAAAGTTTTATGAACCCCAAAAAGGACAGGTCAAAATAGGAAAAACTCCATTGGCACAATTATCACCTAAGTTGTGGAGAGACTATTGTGGCGTCGTGATGCAGGAAGGTTATATTTTCAGTAACACTATCGTTAGAAATATTACGATGAGCGAAGCTGATATAGATCAGGACAAATTGCGAAAAGCAGTAGAAATGGCCAATATCAAGAATTTTATAGAAAACCTCCCTTTATCTTACAACACCAAGATAGGCGTAGAAGGTATGGGACTTAGTACAGGACAAAAGCAACGCATACTTATTGCACGGGCTATATATAAAAACCCGGAATATTTATTCTTTGATGAAGCCACATCGGCATTGGATGCTAAAAACGAAAAGGAGATCATGGAAAACCTAAATACCTTTTTTAAAGATAAAACGGTTGTCATTATCGCCCATCGCCTGAGCACCGTAAAGCATGCAGATCAAATCGTCGTATTGGAAGAAGGCTGCATAAAAGAATTAGGAGACCATAAAACATTGACCGCCCAAAGAGGACGGTACTATGAGCTTGTAAAAAACCAATTGGAATTGGGCCATTAATAAAAATGAAGACACAGGAAAAGGACATAAAGAATATGGTTATTAGAAGCGAATCCCTGAACGATATCCTAAGTCGTGTACCACCAAAGCTTATACGTTGGGGGAGTCTTCTGTTTTTAATGCTCATTATCCTTATGCTGTTCCTTTCATGGCTGATAAAATATCCTGATGTTATCACGGCTGAAGCCTATATGACCACAGCAACACCACCACAAAAGGTATATGCAAAAATAACAGCCCGAATCGATACCCTATTAGTGACGGATAAGCAGCAGGTAAATAAAAATACCATATTGGCCATTTTGGAAAATACTTCTGACAATGAAGATGTACTGTATCTAAAATCCATTACAGATACCATTACAATCAATAAGGACCAGATACTTTTTCCATTTGAAACATTGCCCATTTTGTTTTTAGGCGATCTGGAACCGCAATTTGCAGCCTTTGAGAACAGTTATTTTCAATATATTATAAATCGTGATTTAAAGCCACATAACGAAAAAATAGCAGCCAATAGCTTTGCACTAGTAGAACTAAACCATCGTCTTAAAAACTTGGTAAACCAACAAGCAATCAATAAAAAAGAAGTGGAGTTTATCAAAAAGGATTTAAAACGGTATGAACAATTATTGGAAAAAGGGGTTGTCTCACAGCAAACCTATGAAGACAAACAAATAAGGTATTATACAGCTTTGCGGGGTTATGAAAACACGAGTCTTATGATTTCCCAACTAAGCGAATCCTTAAACCAGACCAAAAGCAGTTCAAAAGATATAGGCTTTAACAAACAACGTGAAGAAACACGGTTGTTAAAACAAGTATTATATACATTCAGGGAATTGAAAAAGGCCATAAAGGATTGGGAACTGACCTATGTGTTAAAATCAAACAATACAGGTGTTGTTGAATTCCTGGACTATTGGAGCCGTGGACAGACCCTTAAAGAGGGTGAATTGGTATTTACCGTTTCACCAGAAAACATTCCATTTTATTTAGCAAAACTAAGGACACCAAAGACCAATGCCGGAAAAATAAAAATAGGCCAACAGGTAAATATTAAACTAAATGATTATCCAGATTATGAATTTGGTGTGCTTAGAGGGCAAGTAGAACGTATCTCCAATGTCTCCAATACAGATGGCACCTATGTGGTAGATGTCAGAATCCCCAGAGATTTAAAAACTACCTATGGCAAGCTTATAGACTTCAAACAAGATATGCAGGGAACAGCGGATATTATTACCGAAGACCTAAGATTGATAGAACGTTGTTTTTACCAGTTTCGGGAACTTTTCTCCAGATAACCTTACCGTTCAATTGCCCATATACTTTTAACTACGTTAAACTCACTGGTTATACGTTGGTTTATAAATCAAAAGAAAAGATTCATAAATCGGTATCAAAAGCCCTTTTTAAAATAGCATTTTATGACGAATTTTAACAAATAAGTACAAATAAAAACAAATCGTGACAAATTAAATTGCGATGGTTTTTTTGGGTATTATGTTGACTTTCAAAAATATAAAATGGATATTCCCTCACTCATAGCCAATTTTCAAAAAGAGATACAGGATGTAGAACATTCAGAATGGGACATTATAAAACGATCCCAAAAGGCCATTGCATTGAGCCGAAAGGTGCTTGTAGGGCTTAAAACGGAATTGGCAAGGAAAGATTTTGGTTCCATGGACCAGGAAATACAATTTTTTAAGGTAACCAAGCAAATTCCGTTAACCAATCTCATCTATTATTTGGAATGCTATGCGTTTGAGGCACACTTTCCCAAAATTGGCGAAAAGCAACAGCAAAAACATATAGCAAAGACCAAGGATAAAATACAGATGTTTTTCAACAGGCATGCTGAGTTTATCAATTACATGGGCCAAGGATGTGGCCATTTGGATATTTGGTATTTTACCAGGCAAACTAACAATGACATGAAGGTTGTCCCCGAACAGGATTATACCTTTGACATGGATTTTAGCGCCCCATATGATATGCTTTTGGGAAAGCTGTACGCCTACGAACGTTTTATCAAATACTTGGAAGGGCGATTAGGGAAACAAGAGCAAGAGACGACCATAGAAAACCTAGGCGAACACTATAACTTAAAATGGACCTCAAGCAAAACGGCATTGACCGAATTGATCTACGCCCTGTATTATAGCCGTGCCATTAATCATGGGAATATAGATAAAAGGGACATAGCCATGGTCTTTCAAAAACTTTTTAACCTCGATTTGGGCGATTTCTACAAAACCCTATCAGAGATCAAATCCAGAAAGAAAAGCAGAACCCGATTTTTAGATGAACTTTCCATGGGCTTTATATATGAAATGGAAAAATCCGAACGATAATCATTTCAAAAAACTGTTAAAAAACAACCGAGTACGGTACTACTCTGGTTTTTGTATTTGCACAAAGCCAATCCTGTTTTTTGAGCATTTTTATATCCAATATTAGCCTTGTTGACAATCAAACAGCACCAAAACCATACAAAAAATAAAATGTTAAAATTTCACCGAGGTCGGGTGATATGGTGAATAAAGTCCAACAAAGCAAAACATCTTTGTCGAACGAAAGTCAAATCAAGGTAAAAAACACCTTTTACCGCAGTCCCCGCGAAAGCGGGGACCTTTTAAAAACAAAAACATGTCAGCAAACATTATTACAACCGAAGACCTTATGGAATTTAAGATTGAATTACTTGATGGGATCAAAGAGTTACTGAACAGCCAACAAGGCAACCATAACAGGAAATGGTTAAAATCACCTGAAGTCAGGGAACTTTTGGGAATCTCACCAGGCACGTTACAGAATCTACGGATCAATGGTACCATTCCCTATACCAAAGTAGGAGGGGTGCTGTATTACGACTACCATGAGATCATGGAAGTTATGGAAAAGAACCGTGTACATAATAAATTCTAATTACCATTTTGGAAGACATCAATTATATCAAGCACCTCAATAAGGTGTTTATCCATATTTCCAAGGACTCCAGGTTAAACCCCACCCATATCAGCTTGTACTTTGCATTGTTCTATTTGTGGAATGTAAACTTTTTTCGGTACGAGTTCTATATTAATCGTGATGATGTTATGAAACTCTCAAAAATTGGCTCAAGGACCACCTACCATCGCTGTATAAAAGAACTGAACCATTGGCGTTATTTTGAATACTCACCATCACACAATGCATTTCATGGGAGTAAAATAAGGATGTTCAATTTTTGTACCAGTGGTGGACAAGCAGTAGACTCCAGCCAGACTAAAATTTGTACCAGCGATGGACAAGCGCTGGTATCTATAAACAAACATATACAAACAGAAACAAACCCAAAAAACAATAACAAACAGCCAAATTTTAAAAATTCAAATTTTCAGGATTTGAAAAACGGATACAAACAACAAGATGTTGACCAATATTTGGACAACTTAAAGACCAGTTCCGATAAAAATTATGACGATCCCCTATGATTAAATCCAGGCCACATATCATTACAGAAGGAGCTATGGAATATGCACTCGGTACCATAAAAGGCAATCAAATTCTCTATGATTTTGATAAAATGCTAATCTATTTGGAGGCTAAAGGTAAACTGTTATTCGATGAAAAATTTAAAATCTATAAGGAAGACCGAACCATTCTCTATAAGCTATGTCTGTATATTATTCAAGATGAAAAAGCTTGTAAAGAACTTGGAATTGACATTAACAAGGGTATTTTGCTTTCCGGCCCTGTGGGCTGTGGCAAAACATCTATGTTACGATTGTTAAAATATTTGGTGCCCCATCGTAAGCCTTATGAAGTGGTGCCAACCCGGAACATCGTTTTTGGCTTTAATCATATCGGTTACAAAACTATTGAGGATTATGGTAATACCCAGTTTTTTTGTTTTGATGATTTAGGAGTCGAGCCTATTGGCAGGCATTATGGCAAGGACTGTAATGTAATGGGCGAAATTTTATTATCACGTCATGATTTATTTTTAAAAAATAAAATTAAAACACATGCAACAACTAACCTCAATGCAGCAGAGCTTGAAGAACGATATGGTAGTCGGGTTAGGTCACGGATGCGGCAAATGTTCAACTTGATAAGTTTTGATGCCAAGTCTATTGACAAAAGGTGTTGAACATTCACGAGTACCTTTAAAAACAATAAGGATGACACGAGCTAATTGTTCAATTTGGTGGCTTTTGATAAGGCGAGTAAGGATAAGAGAGTGTAGTCCTGAAAAATGTAATTATAATTGTGGAAAAACGTAAGAAATTATGCTGAAATTTTAGTATTTTTATTTACGATTACAAAATAGAGTAATGTTAGAGAGCGTAATGAGTATTCATTAGCTTTTTTTATAAATAATACTAAAAATAACTTGAAAAGGAATGATGTTTTCACCTGAAGACTTTTTATCAAATTTAAAAGAAAACCCTATTGATAAACATCAGTTTTGGAGAGATATAAACAAATTTTATAAAGAAAATAAAATACAAGATTCTCAGCTATTTGTAAGCTGTTTTTCAATTTTCAATGAACTTTTCAAAACTGATTATGCAAGTGGACAGTTTTATACTTGGCTTGAAAAATATGCAGAATCAAATCTCAAGTCTGCTGAAGAAATTAAATCAGAAATAGAACGTAACCCCTCAAGGGATACATATGAATTTTGGATCAGTATTGTATTTGGGTTGTCAAAACTTGGAAAAGATTTTGAAAATGAGATAATAGACAATATTAAAGCTAATGATGGATATAAGATTTCTGTAGGACTACGTGCCGCCACAATTATAGATTCTAAAGACAAATTATCTTTATGCGAAACTATTGATGCCTTAATAAATTTAGATCGGTGCAAAGAGCTTTTTGATGAAATTGATTGGGCTTACCTTATGAATTTTTATACTCATCATTTACATAGATATCCAAAGTTTGATAATCGAATACGCGAACTCTGTGAAATTGACTCTTCATATATTTATTCTGCACTTGCTCGTGCTTTGAATTCATATATAGAGTTAGGCAAAAATGAAGAGCTTTTTTACTTTTCAATTAAGCACCTTGCAAGGACTCCTCTTGAATATTCAGGTATTTATAATACTTTAAATTTTTCCCTTGACACATATTTCGAGTCTGACCCAGAAGTAATTAAATGCTTACTCGAAAGCTGGATTGATTATCACTTGCCAAGCGCTAATGGAATGGAGGTATTGGAGCACCTTTTAAACAATTTCAATGATAAAAACCCAAAATATTTTCATTTGCTCATTTCAAATTGGCTACTTAAATCACATAACTACGGTCTTGCGGTTCAGTTTTTAATAAGTGAAATCAGGTCAGGAAGAGATGCCTTGAAGCTCGATGTTAATTTGTTAGAAAAATTGAATGAGCCAGACACTATTTTATTGACTTTGAGAATAATTGGCTTCGCTTGGGATAAAGATGTAATATACGGAATGCTATTACAAATATTGGAATCAAATCTAGACTCCCAAGAAGTTATAAATAATACTGCTAGTTTAATATATTCCGAGCTGCTTCTTAATTATCCTTCATTGATAAAAAGGCTTAAAGAAGAAAAAACATCTAACAAAATATATAAATCTATAATTGATCAAATTATTGCAAGAGCAGATGAATACTTTGAAAGACTTAGTGGTCTTCCCGTTTATGACGAATTCAAGCCATCGGATAAAAGACTGATTTATTATAATAAAATTCAATTTAAAGGTTTGGGTGGTGAGGCACTTGAAAATAGAAAATCATCTTTTTTAGATTTTGCAGATAAAACTCAACTAAGAGCAGGCAAAGGTTTCTTTTCCAAAACCGAATATGGATATTCTAATGTCATGGAACCGAAACGAATTTCCCACTCTATGGAAATGCCTCGATTAGAATTTATAGACCCAATAGGGCAACAAGCAAAAAGACTACATTTCAGATACATTTCAAAGGATGAACTTCATAATTCGTGAGTATATATCAATTTTAAAAGAAGATGGAGAGTTAGATTCACTACTAACTGATTTGTTTTTCGAACAAGGTTTTACAATCAAGTATAAACCTGAAAAAGGTAGGCAATATGGTGTAGATATATTGGCAGAAAAGAAAGAAAAAGGAAAAACTTCTGAATTAAAAATCGTTACTGTAAAAAGGGGAAATATTAATCGCAATGCCTGGGATGGAAATTCAAACGCTGTTAAACAATCCATCGAGGATATCATTGATACTTATATTCCAACTCATTTGACTAAAAGGGAGCAAAAACTTCCGATAACTATAACCCTCTCGACCAATGGTAATATTTCTCAAAATCTAAATTTGGTGTGGACTTCATTTAAAGAGAAGTATGCCAAAAAGAATATTACAATAGATTTTTTGGGTATTGATGATATCTCAAGTCAAATAAATGAGGAGTTTTTATTTGACACATTACTTGATAGTGAAAATCAAGCCTTGTTTAGAAAAACATTGGCTTTTGTGGACTTAACCGATTATCATTTCCACCACTATATCAAGTTATTAGACAACCTTTTAAATGCGATACCATCAAAAAAACGTGACCTTCAAAAATTACTCCGCTTAATAAAGCTCTTACTGGATTTAATGTTTAAGTGGAGTGAAGACTTAAGGAATTTAAAGTCAGCCGTTACACTCAGCCATATTACATTATTGAAATCTTATAGTTATTTATTAAGAGATAAAAAAATGGATCTCAAGTATGTTCAGGAAGAGTACTTTAAAATTTATAATTTAAGTAGATTAATCGCAGTAGGGTATTTTAATAAAGTAAGTGACCATTATTTTGTAGAACAAAGTATTCAGCGGTATTCAAGAAATCATTTCGAATATGGGTTAAGAAGCTGGGAAGAGCTAGGTATGATTTCTTTATTAGGACATTTTGAGATACAACAGTATTGGGTAAATCTTCAATCAAAAAACGAGGAGGGACAAAGAATATTTTTGGGTTCTATGTCGAATGTAAGCAAAGCTTTAATAACTTTTATTGATGAAAACCCGTCTTTGAATTATCCCCTTTATGATGACCATTTAATAGAATTTAATTTAGCAATGCAGTTTTTAAGAATGTATCAAAAAGATGAATTCTGTCTTAAATGGATAAATAAAATTTTAATATCACTGCACAACCAATATCGCATTAAAAACTTGTTTCCTTTATTTAGACAAGACTATGAAAAATTAGTAGATATCTATTTTGGTAAATCTGAACAAAAATTGGAGTCATCAATGTTGTTTGCTAATATTTTTGATTGGTGTGTGATATTGAATTCCGAAGATACCTACAATAAAGTAGTAGAGCTAATTAATTCATTGGAAGAAAAGATAAGTATTCAAACTTGGTATCCAACATCGGATACAGTAGATATTTGTTTAATGGAGAATTATAGCCGTAAATCTGGGAATGTTTTCTCATTTAAAGAAATTCCTTCATTTCAAGAGTATAAGAAGACTTTGATAGAACTAAAGGAGAAATTCGTAAAAGCAGAAGAGTTTAATCCTTTTGCTTCCGGTCTGGAAGTTTTGCATCACATTTCATCATTTCATTTTAAGGAGCTTCCTTTACCTTATTTTGCTCATCGTTATGTTGAAGATTAATATATTTTTTAATGACATTGTAAAAATTAAATTTATTGAGTAATAATTCTTCAAATATAGGTCCACGAGATTATAAAATCTCAGAAATAAAAAGACTTTTCGCCGAATCAAATAATCAATGTGCTAAGCCAAATTGCCATAGATCTTTAATAGCTGAAGATAATATTACAGTTATTGGAAAAATATGTCATATTGAAGCTGCTAATAAAAATGGTCCGCGATTTAATGAGGATATGAATAATGACCAGAGACGGTCATACGACAATCTAATTTTACTATGTGATGAACATCATCGTATGATAGATAATCCACAAAATGAATCTAAATACAAAAAAGAAAAATTACTGGAATGGAAACAAAACCACATATCTGAAAATAGATCTTCTTTATACAAAATTTCAATTGATGATATCCAAAAGTTTATTGAAGAAACGAAGAAATATTATCAAAAGATTGATAGTCTAGATGGTCCATACCAGCCAAGGGTTTCTCTTGAATATGTAGAAAGAGGTATAGAATCAGAATTAACTCAAGTCTTAAAAGAAAATAAAGTGCTTTTACTTACTGGAGTTTCATTTTGCGGTAAATCTCAAACAGCCTTTAATATTGCAAATGATTTTTATAAGGATGGATATTTATTTAAAAGAGTTTTAAATACTCGTGATGCAGCTTCATTTCTAGAGTCAACAGGTACAAATCGCATCTGTGTACTAGAAGACCCATTTGGTCACGCCTTTGGTACTGAAAAAAAAGCAGAACTGAAACTTGTTAAGGATATGCTTGAAGCTTTGTCCCCAAACAATCTTTTAATAATCACTTCAAAGAAGGAAATTATTTTATCTATTAATAATCAAACTAAGTTGGAGGACTGTAATATCAAGGGACATAAATGGTTTGATCTGACATCAACTGATAAATCATTTCTTTTAGATGTATGGAAAGGGCTTACCTTAAATTCAGAAATTTTAAGTGAGAATATTACTCAAGTCGAAACCCTAATTATAAACGAAAATGAAATACAAGCAGGCCAATTAGCCTACCTTTCAAAAAAAAAAGAGCTTCAATTCAAAATTATGCAAGCACAAGAACTTTATCAGTTAGCGCAAATTGATATTGATGATATATGTAACGATATTTTGAATAATAGAGATTATAGTTGGAAAATATTGTCAATACTTGGTTTGGGAGCAAATACAAGAGATGGTCTAACATTACAAGATTTTGATTACATACTTCAATCAAATAAGTGCACATTATCATTAGAAAAGCCTGATAGGGGTACTACTTTGAATCCATTAGAAATGGATGCAGCGTTTATATTACCTAGTTATAAAACGGCTTATAATAATATATCGCAAATAGAGTCAACATTAGAATATCTAGAACAAAGTGGATTTATCGAATTTGAGAATGAACAATTTGTGTTTCGGCACCCACATTATCAAGAAATCGGTAAGAATATTTTAAAGAAACTCTCACGTTTAAAAAGAAAGGATTTAATTGTATGTATATCAAACTTATTAACTTGTTTGAATCAAGAAAGTGCCTTTATATGCGCAAATAATCTAAAAGTAATTTTCAAATATTTTCAGGAACACCAAGAAATAATTATTGAGAATGCCTATCAAGTAAGTGAACGAAGTTTTTTTCCAAAGGTTTCAGATAATTGCGTATTGTTTTTATTGAATGTTTATGATGAAACCCTTATGGAAACCTATAGGTCAAAGATGGTTTTTAGACTACAAAGCAAATCTGAAGAGTATGGCATACTATTTCAAAACCAAAAACCCTATAGATATTCTAGTGCCGGTTTCTTCGAGGGGCTTGATTTATTGTCAGTTGAGCAGTACGAAGCTAGTATTGAAAGCATTATGAGGGATGAATCGTTGAGCCTTAAAAATATTTGGGGTGGTTTATTAACAATAAACAATAGCAGTTTAAAGCCAAATGTAGAATTTTTAGAGTACGCCTTTAAGAGTAATGAGGTATTTGTTAGAAACCTTTGCGCATATATATATTTTCTTAATTTAAAAGAACTGTATGATTCTTATCTCAAGGATAAAATTTTAACTGATGAGCATCCGAGTGTAATTTTCTTCGCATTGAAAGGTTATTTTCAAGGTCTCCACCAAAATGGACTTTCTATAAATAAAGAAATTAGTAAACGATTCGAGCATTTTTTTAAATCCGATAAAATATTTTGCATTAGAGCCAGTACATTGATGACCAATTTTAATACTGATTATGCTAATGATAGCATTAATTGGGAAAAAATTCCAAGAGATAAGCATGTATGGCTCTGGCGAATTTGGGCTAAATATTTCGTTCAGTTTTTAAAGGTTTTTCCTAAAGATGTCACTTACTTTCATAATGCTCGTTTTTCAGGAACAATGAACAAGGCTAAGGATATGGTTTATCCTAGACAAGGACAAATGATATCTAAGTATATGCTAAAGCGTTTAAAAGAAATTTCAAAAACTAGAATACTCAATCATTTTGAAATGCATTTAATTGAGTTTTTCATTATTTCAACATCAGAAGAACCTGAATTACGTAAAAAATTATTCAAAAATTTCTTTGACAGTAAACTGCCTACATATTTTGTTGGGTATAACCTTGTTTGGACGTTTGGAGTTTGGGATAGTCTTACTCATTCTGAAAAGGAAATAATAGGTGAAACCATCAATGATGGCAGCAGGGTAGACAGAATATGGCTCCAAGCTATGATATTAAACAATCAATTCTTACCACCACCACAATTAATAGAAGTAATTTTTGGGAATTCAGAATTTTTATCTCAAGATGTTTCCATCATAATTAATCAAATTGACAAAGACCTTTTAAATAAAGTTATTACTGTTTACCTAGGTAAAGAAGATGTATTTGAGGAATTAGGTGTTTCCAAAACAAGTGATAAAGTTAGAGATATTGTTTATTATATAGCTGCTAACCACCTGCCTATTAAGTATGAAGATTGTTTATCTTCCTTCTTATTACATTTTATTAATGGTATTAGAAGGGAAGAACATGAAATGTATAAGAATATATGGAAGAAAACTTACACAGTGGCTGAAAACAAATTTAAATTACTAGACACAGTAATTAGAAATGTAGGTAAGTCATCTTTCTGTTTTAATGAAACAACATTTTTATTTGAAGTCATTATCAAATATCATTTAGAGAAAAATGAAGCTGAAAAATTAGCAAAAATACTCGCAGATAATTTTGAATACCTATGCTATTCTTCCACTGATAAAGACCTTTTTCGGGTATTAGATTTTCAAGAGTTTCTTAAGACAAATCTGATTCCCGAAATGAAAAATCAGTTTGAGATTTTTGGTTTGTTACTTAGTCTTAAAGAAAGGGAGTTTGTACCCAATGAACAGGAACAAATAGTTGAAAAGATAACGAATATTACAAACCAAGAGGATGTAAAATTGTTGTCTATTTTTCGATTAATAAATGATCTGGAACAATCAAATACTTTGGAGGATGAACTTTTAAGAAAGTTACAACAAATTCCAGATAACATAAGAGAGAAACAGAAGGAGTATTTTCATATAAAAGCAAATACACAAAAACTTGATGGCTTTATAAATAATTACAATGTCCTATCCGTAAAATTATAAGTAAAAGGCTTAAGTAATAATATCAGTAGTTGGGAATGCTTAGTGTTAGTTATTTGCTCGGTTCAAATTACAAGGACAATTTTTTATAGTCACTACCTAATCCATGATATTTAGATTTGCCCAAAAACCAAACACATTTTCAGCAGTAAAATTGCAAAACAGACATTTTTGAGCGTCGAGCTATTGAAATGTTTTCGAGTTATTAACATACTCATTTCAATTTTTAATACAATTTGATGCCAATTGATACCATTGGAAATCAATCCGTTATAAATAATATTTTATTAACAAAATACTGAATATCAGCATCTTAAAATACAATATAGTGTATTTTTCAATCCCGATAGTTATCGGGAAAAAACACGTAAAATTTAAAACCATTTTGACATGAAAAAATCACTATTACTGACCGCCTTATTACTATTAGCTTCCAATACCATTTTTGCACAGATCGGAGGCATTGAAGATTCCGTTAATGATGTATCCGATACCATCAGGGCCATCTTTCCCATTATTTTAGGCGTTATCTTCCTAATAGGCTTCCTGTTTAATGCTGGGCATTTCTTTGGAGAAAATGCCGACCTCAAAAAAGGTATTACCCGAGTGCTCGTATTTGTGCTTATAGCCGGAGCAGTCGTAGGTATCTTTACTTACCTAATAGGCATCGTAGTCTAAACCGACCTGCCTGCCGGCAGGCAGGTAATCGGCATTTAACAAGTTATCTACAAAGACTGTGAAGAAATACCAAGTCTATAAAGATATCAGAAAGCGTGCAATGATAATGGGCTTGCCCATTTCATTGTTCGCTCTGCAAATGACTGCCGTCATCGGGTCGTTACTATTTATCATCTTTTCCTTTAACCTTTTGGTCATCATTTTGGTATTCCTCTTTAATGGAGGCCTTTATATTGCATTGACACAACTGACTAAGTATCCAGCCTTACTGCATTTTAAAAAAGTATTCCCAACAACCATCAGTAACAAAAAGGCCTGCATCGCAAGCATTTTGGCAAACCATGAGAACCCAAAAAAATATGAAGAAAATTAACCTATCCGCATACCATCCTATCTTAAACATCGAAAAGCATATCATATTTGCCAGTAACGGTAATGTGGTATTATGCTATAAAGTAGATTTACCAGAAATCTACTCGCTATCAGAAAAGGATTTTGAAGACATACAAGGTTCATGGTTCCAGGCATTTAAATCCCTGCCGACAAGTACCGTCATCCATAAACAGGACATTTATCAAAAAAAGAACTATACCGCGGATAAATTACCAAACAACACCTTTTTACAGAAAGCTACCCACAACCATTTTAAAGGCCGTGGCTGCCTTCAACACAACAGCTACCTGTTTTTTATCCTGCCATTGGATAAAGCCTTGAACGCCTCCAAGTTTACCAATCCGTTCCGCAAAGTAGAAAAGGGCATCCATAAACAAATGGATCATAACGTACAGGAGTTTATAGCGTCTGTAAATGATGCTGTTTCGTTCATTAATAATAGTAGGAAGGTATCCTTGAAACCTCTAAACGAAAATCATATACTAAATATATGCAATACATACTTTAATGGTTTTAATGAAGGCTTTACAACCGATATTCAACTAAAAGGAGACTCAATAGAAATCGGCAACAACCATTTTGATGTGCTGGCAGTAAACAGTGAACTGTGCTTCGGTGATGTAGTACAGAGCAGCAAGACCAACGACAAATTTACCTCAGACGATTTTACCTTCCACCAAGGCTTTATAGATGGGCTGGGCTTGAACCTGAACGAAAACCATATCATTAACCAAATCATTTATCTAGATGACAAGCACAAATGGCGAAAACTACTGGACAAGAAAATTGAAGAGCTTAATAAAAGCTCCAACTTCGGAACACAGAACAAGGTCATTCAAAAAAAGATTGAGTCTATTGTTGCTAAAATTAATGAAGACGACAGTTCAAGAATTATACGCGGGCATCTCAACATTGTGTTTTGGTCCCAAGAAGCCCAGCAGCTAAACCATATTGCTTCGAAGATTAAGACCGAGTTCAAGGAACTGGACATTATCCCTCATTACCCAAAAGGCGAGGAACGGAAACATTATTTTTTAAATTCCTACCCATGCTTTGCATCCAATTTTTCCAATGAAGATCTGTATGTCACCGATTTAAAACATGCCCTGTGCCTATATATCAACAATAGCAATTATAAGTCGGACGAACAAGGTATCATTTTCAATGACCGACAATATAACATTCCCGTATTAAAGGATGTTTGGGACGAACGTAAAAAACGAATCAAAGCACGGAACTTTGCCATTTTCGCCCCAACAGGAGAAGGAAAATCCTTTTTGGCCAACAACATATTACGGCAATATTTTGAGCAGCAGGTCCGACTGGTCATTATCGACTTGGGGGGTTCTTATTCCAAATTCGCCAAACTCTATCCCAATGACCATATCATTCTAAAATATGAACAAGGGAAAAATTTGGGCATCAATCCATTTTATATATCAAACAAAGAAGACCTGACACCGGAGCGGTTAGAAGATCTGGCCCTGTTCCTATTGGAACTAATGGCAGAGTCCAGAACCACCAAAGCGAAGGAAGTCGCTGTAAAAAAAGTACTGCGCTATTATTATAATAACGGCATCAATGCTGCTTCTTTGGAGTCACTATATCAGTTTGTAGATGATAAAAAAGACAGCCTTATCGAGACCCTTAACATTAGGGAAGAAGACTTTAGCGTCTATAACTTTCTGCATATCCTATCCGAATATGTCGATGACGGACTTTACAGTTTCCTGTTCAACGTCAGCGAAGACCAAACCTATAAAATGGAGGACAAACGCATGATTGTTTTTGAACTGGATGAAGTCAAGGACAATAAGGAAATACTATCGGTGATGCTAAAACTTATCAAATCGGCCATCCAACGCACGATATGGCGTAATCGAAGTGAACGGGGCATCATCCTGTTTGATGAGTTTGCCAAACAGTTGAAGTTTGACAATGTTCTGGAGAGCGTTGAATTCTATTATCAGGCCATTAGAAAACAGAATGGTGCCATTGGAATCATTCTACAGTCCATTAACCAATTGCCGAACAATTCTACATCGGCGAGTATTCTGGAGAACACACAGGTCATTTACAGCCTTAGAAATGAAAAGGGCTATGAAGAACTTCAAAAGCGATTGAACCTCTCCAGTCATGACCTGAACCAATTAAAATCCATTCGTAACAACCTCACTGGAGATAGAAAGTACACGGAGATGTTCATCAAGATAGGCAAGGAGAGCAATATTTTCCGTTTGGAAGTCCCAAGGGAAGTCTATGCAGCATACCTCACCGATGGCAACGAAAGCGAGGCCATAATGTCCATTTATAAAAGTACGGGTGATATGGAGCAAGCCATTAAAGAGTTCATTAACAAAAAAGAGTAACAATAATTATTAATAAAAAAAAACGAACATTATGAAACACAAAATCAAAATTTTAGTATTAGCACTAACCTTGGTCATTTTATTGCCTGCCCGTGCTACGGCCCAGGGGATGCCGGTTTACGACAATACCAATTTTATCAGTTTTACCAAATCCCTGATAGAATCCGCAAAACAGACCTCACAATTGTTGAAGACTGTGCAGTTCCTAAAGACGCAAAAGGAAAACATCGAAAAGGTCAACAATGTCATCAAACAGCTAAAGGCCGTACGGGAACTGGCAAGGAACAACCAAAAGCTGTTCAAAATTGTTCAGGATGATTTAAGGGAGATCCTCAATTCGCCCTATATCAAATCCGATGAAGTCCAACGGGTATCCGAATCGTTCAATTCAATTATTGAAAATTCTTTAGAGGGATTGGACTATATCGAACAGATACTGTCCAGTGATAATCTTAAAATGACAGATGCTGAACGGGCAGAAGTATTGAAGGATATGGAACTCAAGTCCAAAGAGATGGTAGCAGAGATAGAGGTCAAGACCAGACGTTATCGTGAGATCATTGCCTTTAGGGAAATGCAGGACAAAATCAACAATAGGGAAACCAATTACTAATGGCAGGCATTTTTTTGGGCATAGGATTGGAATATGTAGATGCGGTCTTTACCACTATCAAGAACAGTGATTTCTCCCAGTACACCATTACCGGGATGAAGACGCTGGCCATTCTGTTCTTTCTAATTAATATCCTGAAAAAGTACAATGAGGGCGTTGCCAATAATGAGGGCTATACCTGGGGACTGACACCAACTGAATTGGCCAAGAATTTTGCCGTGGTTATTTTGGTCATTTTCTCAACCCAGGTCTTGGGTGTTTTTGATGCCATTTTGGTAGCCATTGAGACCCAATACCGGGATACGGCTCCAGCGCTCCTCCCACTTCAGATGCAGGACATCGACCTGGAGCAGGATGTGGGCGCATTGGAAGCCGCCAAAAAAGCGATGGCCATGTTATACGAAGCTTTGGTAACGCCATTATATGGATTGAAGATGCTGGCCTTTATCGTTGGTATATTTTTATGGCTATTGGATCTGTTTATTTACCCCTTGTTTTTGGCAGAGCGCTATTTTCTGCTAGGTATTATGCAGGCCTTTTTCCCTTTGGTCATCAGTCTGGCGGTATTTGAAAAGTTCAGGACATTGGCATACAATTTTTTCAAGCTATATGCCGGGGTGTATATGTTGGTACCGGCTTTTTTTCTGGTCAACGTATTTGTAAACAATCTCTATACAGAAATCAATACCAACTTTTGGAACGACCTGTTCGGTACGGATTGGGGCAGTAATTTCTTTGCGCCATTACTGCAGTTTGCTTCCATTGGTTTTATCGTGCTGCTCAAGTTCAAGCTCTACCGAAAAGCTATATCCTTTACCCTGAGACTATTCTCGGGTGCTTAAATTAAACAAATCTAG
This sequence comes from Snuella lapsa, assembly GCF_039539345.1. Classification (NCBI taxonomy): domain Bacteria; kingdom Pseudomonadati; phylum Bacteroidota; class Flavobacteriia; order Flavobacteriales; family Flavobacteriaceae; genus Snuella; species Snuella lapsa. Next base: position 63,052 of record NZ_BAABCY010000007.1, read on the forward strand.
TAAGGACTTAAAACCAAAAATCTATATGAAAACACCTTATAAAAATATTTACAGCGTATTGAAGCTGAACCGCTTTATTGTTTTGGCTGTGGTCATAGGAGCTGTGCTGACCTGTATAGTTTCTGTACTAATGGTCATAAAACTCCACAATGAAACGGTCAATAATGCCTTTGTGGTCAATACAGATGGGAGTGTGATTCCCTTAAAAATGGTAAAGCAACAGGAGAACCTAGAAGTAGAGATATTATCACATTTAGAACTGTTCCATACCTACTTCTACCATATTGATGCCAGCAATTATGAAAAGCATCTGGAAAAGGCATTATGGCTAGGGAACAGTTCTGTCGATGCACTTTACAGACAGAAAAAGGCGGATGGGGTCTATAACCGATTGTTACAATACTCTTTAGTCCAGAAAGTACTGAAGATTGAATCGAAAATCGATGTCCAGCACGAACCCTATCGTTTTGAGACTACCACCGTTTTTGAAATCAACCGAGGGACGGTGACCGATACCTATGAGCTCATGACAACAGGTAATCTTATAAAAGTAGATAGAAACTTTCCCAAGAACACCCATGGATTACTGATTACCAATTTTTTTGAAAGCACGTTACGAAAAATAGAAACTCAATAGCCTATTCCATAAGGCTATTTAAAATGAACAAAAAATGAAACTAGAGAAGAACAAAATTGTATTTGCATCAGTAATAATATGCATACTCCTTTTTATTGGTGGCTATGGCATTATGGTTATGGGGCCTGAAGACCTTCCAGAGATCGATAGCAATAAAATTCCCATTCCAGAATTGGAAGATGGACAAAAGGAATACCATTCTAAAATCGAGGCATTGGACAACTTGAAAGAAGAACGGGAAAAGACCGTGCCCTCACTTTACCCGGAGCATATGATTGACGACAAAGGGTATTTCAACCCAGATTATATGGAACTGGAAAAACAGCGTATCATTGACAGTGTTTACAGTAAAGGGCGGATTAGCTATTCGGAAAAGCGTTTTAGAAATCTGGATATTACGGAAGCACCAAGAAAACTTCAAAGCGATTCAGTTATAATAATGGATAAAAGGGAAGTTCAAGACATGGAACCCGAATTAACCACTAAAGAACTGTCATTAGAACATCAGCTGTTTTTTGCATCGAGTCCATTAGAAAATGAAAATGTTGTTTCACAACATACAGACCCGTTTATCTATGTTTGGGTAGATGGCACGCAAACAGTACGAAATAATTACCGCTTACAAATGCGCTTGACCAAAGAAGCAATAATAAACAATATAAAGGTTCCAAAAAACACACCTATTTATGGATTCGTAAGTTTTAAGCCGAATAGGACGATTGTAGAAATTGAAAATATCAATCACAAACCTGTTAAGTTAAAGGCTTTTGACCTTCAGGATAGCAGTGAAGGCATTTATATAGAGAACAGCTTCAGGGGCGAAGCAAGGCAGGAAGTGGTAGGGGATGTGGTGGACGACATCAATATTGTTGGTGTTCCACAGGTAAGCGGCATCAAAAAGATATTCCAACGAAATAACCGTACTGTAAAAGTTACCATAACCGACAATTATCAATTAATATTAAAACACATAAAATGAAATCAATTATAACTTTAATAATCTTAACCATCTGCCTTTCATTAAATGCACAACAAAAATTGGATACCATTTATGCTAATAATAAAAAGAATGTAGCCCTGTTTTTTCCTGAACCCATTCGTCAGGGTATTACTGGAACGGACAATTTTGTATTCACTTACAATCGGGAGAAAGAACAATATTTTGGGTTACTTCAAGCGACTCCAGGAACGGATAGCAATTTATTAGCCGTAACAAAAAATGGTCAGGTGTATTCCTATATTTTGAAATATAAAGAACAGCTTACTAAACTGAATTATTTTATAACTTCAAAAGCAAGCATTGGAAATGAGCAGCCCAAGAACATAAAAGAAAAATCTATTGTTCAGACAGAGAATGCATCTACAGACAGATCCGTTTATATTCAGAAATTTAGCGAATATTTGCTAAAGAGGAAGTATGAGTCTATTGCTACCAAAAGAAAAAAAGGTATAAAATTGCAATTAGAAAAAATGGTATATAATTCATCCGAAGTCTATTTAGTCCTGGAAATCAAAAACAACTCTGAAATTGATTTTGAGGTGGATTACCTTAAAGTTTATAGAGCCAATGGGAATAATAAACGTAAGGCTTCGTTTCAAAGATTGGAACAGGAAATAATTTACCAGCATAAAATGGCCAATCAAATTAAGACTGAAGAAAATAAACGGTTTGTTTATGTGCTTCCAAAATTTGTGTTGGGGGATAATGAAAGGTTAATTATTGAGTTGAAAGAGTTGAAAGGAAATAGAAAGGTTCTTCTTAAAACTTAAATAACTTCATCCAAATTTTCTTTAAGCGAAAGCTTATTTTTAAGGGTTTTCATATCATCACTTACTTTTCTGTCCAATATTTTTGCATAATGCTGGGTCGTCTTCAATGATTTATGGCCCAGCATTTTGCTTACAGATTCAATGGGAACGCCATTGGTCAATGTTACGGTTGTAGCAAAGGTATGCCTTGCCAAATGGAAAGTCAGATTTTTAGGTATTTTGCATAAATCTGCAATTTCCTTTAGGTATGCGTTCATTTTTTGGTTGCTAAGAATCGGCAGAATTTTATCGCTGTCTATAATATCGGAATGTTCGCTGTATTTTTTTAGGATAGCATCAGCTATAGGCAATATAGGGATATTGCTTCTTGTATCTGTTTTGGTTCTTTTGGTCTTAATCCAGCGTTCCCCATCAATACCAATAACAATGTCATTTTTTGACAGCTTTTGGACATCAGCATAGGCTAGGCCGGTAAAACAGCTGAAAATAAAGATGTCTTTGACTAAATCTAATCTGGGTGTGTGGAGTTCCTTTTCAACTATATTTTGTATTTCATCCTCGGTCAAAAATTCCCTGTCCACTACCCTTAATTTCGCCTTCCAATGAAGAAAAGGATCTTTGTCTATCCAATCATTTGCATATGCGATACGAATAATCTTTTTAAAATTAGTTATGTATTTAATTGCGGTATTATGGCTGCAACTTCTTTCCGTTTTTAAATAGTATTCGAATCCAGTAATAAATTTATGGTCAATATCCTTAACTAAAATATCTTGAGCCCTATATTCTTTTAAGATATATTCAGCTACATGTTTTTTAGCGGTACGATACCTTTCAGCTGTTCCTAATGCAAAATCACTTCCAATAAGTTTGTTTACTTTTTTATTATGATCTTCGAAGATTTCAAGTAACATTTTCTTATTAGAATCTTTACCTAAATATGAATCCCTTAGAGATACTGCTGTAATAGGTTTTCCATTAGATATATATTGTTGTTCAATAGAGTATATCTTATTTTTAATGGTAGTTATATATCTATTGATATCCTGAGATTCTTTAGAATTCCCCTTAGCTAAATTACTATCAGCATTCCAAAAGTTTACTAATATTTTTCTACGAATGCTTAATTCCGCTCGCTGACCATTTACCGTTATTCTTAAATAAATATTTGCTCTTCCAGTACGATCAGCTTTGCTTTTTTTTATAAAGAAGAGTAAGGAAAATGTATTTTTCATGGATTTTGCTTGTTTTTTGTTTGAATTTACAAAAAAAATAACAAAGGAGTCTGTTCGTAAGTGGTTAATATTCAAATAATTAAAAATTAATCGGTGTCAGTTGGAGAAGGGTGGAAGTGACACCGAATTAGTCCCTTTTTATTTGTGTTTTTATGCCATTATTTGGTATTAAATAAAATTAAAAAAGCCCATAAACATAGTGTTTATGGGCTTTTGGTGGAATTTAGTTAATTCCTAGCGGAGAAAGAGGGATTCGAACCCCCGGAGGTGTGACCCTCAACAGTTTTCAAGACTGCCGCATTCGACCACTCTGCCATTTCTCCTTGAGTGCCTCATCAGCTATTTGCTGAATGCGGGTGCAAATATAGAATCCTTTTTTAATTCTTTCAAGTAAAATTCAATTTTTTTGAAAATATTTTTTTCTTTATAGCATAGGATTTATCTATTAAAATAGTTTATACGTTCAGCTTTAGTGAGTTATTTAAACAGACTCTAAACTTATTCTAAAAAGTTTGATTTGCATATACCAGAAACTTGGCGCTTTACGTTTTTAGAATCAGAAAAAACTTTATTTTATAATGTATAATGCTAGAAACCGAACTTCAAAATCTTACTTTTGCATAAATATATCAGTACTAATGGATACGATAAAATATTTGGAATGGCGTTACGCCACTAAAAAGTTTGATGCCACTAAAAAGTTGTCTGATGCTAAGTTGAATGTTTTAAAGCAGGCCTTTAACTTAACAGCAACTTCCTTTGGTTTGCAAACTATCAAACTCGTTATAGTTGAAAATAAGGAAAAAAGAGAATCATTGGTGCAATATTCCTATAATCAAAAACAGGTTTTGGATGCGTCCCATTTGCTAGTTATTTGCATTCAGAATGACATTATTGAAGCAGATGTTAATGACTATTATAAGAATATAAAAGCAATACGTGATACTTCAGAAACGATATTGGAGCCTTACAAGAAAGCACTTATTAAAACGGTTAGCAAGATGTCTGTGGAAGAACGCCAGCAGTGGTCAAAAAATCAAGCCTATATAGCTTTGGGGAATTTGATGACGGTGTGTGCTGTAGAAGGTATTGATTCTTGTCCTATGGAAGGTTTTATTTCCGATAGTTATGACGATATGCTTAAGCTAGGTGAAAAAGGTTTAAAATCGGTTTTATTGTTACCTGTTGGCTATCGTGCCAGTGATGATATGTTTGCAGACTTTGAAAAAGTAAGAAAGTCGTTAAAAGAAACCATTATAGAATTATAAATATTTAGAAAACTAATAGAATATGCCCGGATTTGAACTATTTGGTAGCGCAGAACGTAAAGAAATACACGATGTTTTAGATACAGGCGTGTTAATGCGCTATGGCTTTGATGGTATGCGCAAAGGCCATTGGAAAGCTAAGGAATTGGAAAGTGAGTTAAGCAGTGCTTTGCAATCAGATTATGTGCAACTGGTGTCTAGCGGAACGGCAGCTGTATCTGTCGCTTTAGCTACTGCCGGGGTTGGGGCTGGAGATGAGGTTATTATGCCAACCTTTACATTTGTTGCGAGTTTTGAAGCTATTATGATGTTGGGAGCAATTCCTGTTTTGGTAGATATTGACGATACACTGGCTTTAAGTCCAAAGGCTGTAGAGAAAGCTATTACCGAAAAAACCAAGGCGATTATGGTTGTACAAATGTGTGGCAGTATGGGGGATATGGAGGCTTTGAAAGATATTAGTAAGCGACACAATTTAGTTTTGGTTGAAGATGCTTGCCAGGCTATAGGAGGGACTTATAAGGGAAAACCTTTGGGTAGTATTGGCGATTTGGGATGTTTTTCTTTTGATTTTGTTAAAACCATTACCTGCGGTGAAGGTGGAGCGGTTATTACCAATGATAAAGCCTATTACACGCATGCAGATCATTACAGCGATCATGGGCATGATCATATTGGGGCTGATAGAGGAGCTGAAACCCATCCGTTTTTAGGGTATAATTTTAGAATTTCGGAACTGCACGCAGCAGTTGGATTGGCACAGGTAAAACGCTTACCCGAATTTTTATCAATTCAGAAGACTAATTACGATATTTTGAGAGCTGCACTTTCAGAAATTCCTGAAGTTACTTTTAGAGCAGTCCCCAATGGCGGAGTGGAAAGTTATGCGTTTTTAAGTTTCTTTTTGCCCAATTTGGAGCTAGCACGTAAAGCATCAAGTGCCTTAAAAGAAGCTGGTGTGGATGGTTGTTTTCATTATTATGATAACAATTGGCATTATGTGCGTAAATGGGACCATTTAAAGGAATTAAAATCTTTATTCCCAATAGCTGCCGAAGTTAAGGCTGGTCTAGAGTATCTTAAGACCAAAACGTTTGCTAAGTCCGATCATTATATCGGTAGAAACATTTCTTGCCTGATAAAACTATCATGGACAGAAGCAGAGGTTAAAGAAAGGGCAGAAGCTATGGTTAAAGCTATAAAAGATATTTTAATAGTTGCTTAGCTTAATAATTGACATATTCAATAATTTCCAGCCCATAACCTATTAAACCTACACGTTTGGTTTGCTCGGTATTTGAGATTAAACGCAGCTTGTGAATGTTTAGGTCATGAAGAATTTGAGCCCCAATACCAAAATCCCGATTATCCATATTTATTCGTGGTGCTTTAGCGATTTTATGTGGCTGCTGATTGCTCCTTAAAAAGGATAGGCGCTTTAATAGGTTCATAGACTGTGACTCCTGATTAATGAATATAATGGCACCGCTGCCTTCATCGTCAATTACCTTAAACATGTCATCTAATTGCTTGTCGGCATTATTGGTTAAGGTACCCAGAATGTCATTATTAACCAGCGTAGAGTTTATTCTGGTGAGTACAGGTTCGTCGTCTTTCCACTGTCCTTTTGTTAAGGCTATGTGTACCTGGTTATTGGTGGTTTGCTGGTATGCTCTTAATCTAAAGCTACCAAAACGGGTTTCAATTTGAAAATCTTCTTTTTTCTCAATCAAAGAATCGTGTTGCATTCTATAGGCTACCAAATCTTCGATGGAAACAAGTTTAATGTCTAGTTTTTTTGCTACTTCAATGAGTTGAGGTAAGCGCGCCATGGTACCGTCGTCATTCATAATCTCAACGATCACACCAGCAGGGGTTAAGCCAGCTAATCTTGCAAAATCTATAGCGGCTTCGGTATGTCCGGTACGTCTTAATACGCCCCCTTCTTTAGCAACCAAAGGAAAAATATGACCAGGACGGGCTAATTCAAAGGGTTTGGTAGATGGATCGGTAAGCGCTTTAATGGTCTTTGCCCTATCACTGGCAGAAATCCCAGTGGTTACCCCATTACCTCTTAGGTCTACCGATACCGTAAATGCCGTTTCCATGGGGTCGGTATTGTTTCTAACCATCATGTTAAGCTCTAAGTCCTTACATCTGTTTTCTGTAAGAGGAGCACATATAAGTCCTCTACCGTGTTTGGCCATAAAGTTTATCATTTGAGGGGTTACCTTATCGGCAGCCGCTACAAAGTCACCTTCATTTTCCCTATTAGCGTCGTCTACAACTATAATTACCTTTCCGTTTCTAATATCATCTATTGCGTCGTGAATGGTATCTAATTTAAAATTAGCAGTGTTATTGTTTGTCGTCATGGTATCTGTAATCATGGTGCAAAGATATTCTTATTTTAAAGAATCTAAACAATTAAATTTTAAGTCTTCCTTTATTTTAGAATTTAAAAAGGGATGACTAATCATATATAAAGGAAATCCTATTATTAATAGGGCTAGATTAGGCCGTTTTCTTTTTTTGCTTAGATGCGTATAAAAAGAAGATATGTTTAATAGTGATTTTACATAATAAATTATAAACAATAAAAGGGAAACAAAACTAAGTTGGATTGATGCTGTAGCTAATGAAGGTAGCTTATTATTTCTAAATACAAAAAATAGAACGAGTAGAACAACACCAACGCCATATAATACTATGGAAAACTTAGCATGATCTTTATAGTTTTTAACGGTTGTTTCTGAAGTGAGATAATCTTTGTTAAGAGGAAGTCCGTTTGCAATCAATTCTTTGGTTGAAATGCTTCGGTTATTTAAAATTTTAATAGCTTCGAAACGACAATTTTCTTCATGACCAAGTGTCTCATAATTTTTAATGACATCAATTAATTGGTCATTGGTATGAGAATTCAAGAATTTATAATCAACACTATTCTTTTCTTTTATATTTAAAACCTTTTTTAAAGGTTCTATAATACTATCTATATCAAATAAACCTTTATCGGCCGTAGCACGCTTGGTTAAAAATATACCTAAGGGGAGCATAACAAGTGTGGAAAACCAACTGGCCAATACGGGGTTGAAACTACCATTTTTAGCACTATTAGTGGCAAAAATACCTATGAAATGATAGGTTAAAAAAAGTAAAATAGCTATAACCATTGGTAAACCAATGCCTCCTTTTCTAATTAATGCACCAAGAGGAGCGCCAACAAAAAACAGGATGATACAAGCAAAGCCTAGTGCTAATTTTTCGTGAAATGCTATTATGTGTCTGTTAAAAGATACTTTAGCTAATTTTGAGGTGTTTTTTTTGGTCGTAATAAGTTGTTGTGTAGATACAACCGATTTTTGAGCTACGTCTACAATTTGCGTTTTTGTTTTTGTGTCGAAAAGCTCTAAAATTTCGCCGGTATAAATGGAGTCGTTTTTTTGTTCTGCGGCTGTTTTTTTTACCTCTTTTGCTACTGGAGCGCGTTTAGGTTTTACTTTATAAACATTAGACCGCTTGTATAAATTAGATACAAGTGTCTCATGGTTCTCATATTGCTTTGTTATAAGTGAATCGATGGTGTAGTCCAGATCTTTTATGTTTAACATATTGTATCTGTCGTCGTATGATTTCTCTTCAAGGTCTACTTTGTTGAATTCCGTCAGGTCAATATTAAAATCATACTTTTTGAAAGACGCTTTAGCAAATGGGTGCTTTTTTCTTTCCGATGTATTCTTTTTGGGGATGTCTTCATAGTAAAAGCCATCAAACAGTATTAGCTTAACCACATTAGACTTCTCTTCTCCAACAAGTTCACCTGTTTTAGATGTTATGGTAGCAGCGTTGATTCTGCCATTTGCATCCTTTTTGTGTATAATAACGTCTTCTAGGAATTGCCCCCTGTCTCCACTCTTTTTTCTTACTTTAATGTTATAGTTGTCCCCTATATTGGTAAACTGCCCTTCGGCTATGGCCATACCCGGCTTTAGTTTTGCAATGTTTCTTCGGAGGTTATACGAATTGTATTCGGCCCAAGGTATGACGTTATTGGAAAAGAAAAAAGTTGTAATACCCAATATTATTATAAAAACGCTTAAGCCAGACATAGCCCGTTGTAGTGAAATGCCCGTAGATTTCATTGCTGCAAACTCATAGTTTTCGGCAAAGCTACCAAAGACCATAATCGAGGATAGCAGGATAGTGAGAGGTAGTACTAGAGGAATTAACTTGGGGGTAAAATAGATTAAAAACTTTGCAACAACAATTATGTCCAAATCTTTTCCAGCAAGTTCTTTTATGTAAAGCCAAATGGTTTGTAAAATAAAAATCATTATGAGTATAATAAATACACTCATAAAGGTTCTTAGGTATGTGGTTAATATGTACCGATCTAGTATTTTCACAGGTTCTTAATCTTACTAATTATTTGTTCAACAAATTAATTATAAAATTGAGAACGTGAATAATCACTGCGTTCTCGAATTGGATGTTCTAAAAAAAGATAATAATCTTTATAAACTATAATGTGCTTCAATGTCAAATTAATCGAGTTTATTGATATAGTAATCTTTGTATTTATCGGCGTCAAAGTTAAATAGGCTTTTCGATATTGGCTCATTTGTTTTAAAAGAATTGACCGTAAGTGTAGTTTTTGTACCGTTTTTACCTATTTGTATTAAGTTGTATATGTGTTTTGTTTGTACATCTACACCTAAAAGAATATGTTTTATTTCAGAATTTGAATCAATTGGCGTTAATTTTACATATTGTATTTTTCTGCCTTTAACATTTTGTTCAATATCTAAATTGTAGGTGTAGCCATCTTCATAAAAAGATAGCATTTTACTGGGTGTAATACTGTCCTCTTCGTTGTCACTTTCTGAAGAAATGGTTACTTCTTCGTCTTCTGGGCTGATATTGTATAAGGTTTGTCCATTAAAAAGTCTAGTGATACCAAGAATGTTTAATTTGTATTTGTCGCCTTGTAAGATGACGTCACCACGAGTCTCTTGTTTAATATTTTCTGAAGTATTCTCCAGTATATACTTGAAGTCTATGGCTATGTTATCATAGCTTTTTACTTTATCAGAAACTTCGTTTAAAAGGGCTTTGCCCTTGTTTTGGGAAAAAGCAGTAAAGGTTAATGTGAAAAATAATATAGTAATAAAGGTTCTCATTGTTTTCTTCAATTATATTTCGTTTTCTAAAAGCTGTTCTAGAGCAGCTAAATCTGTTACTAAAACCTGACGGGCTTTACTACCTTCAAAGGGGCCTACAATCCCAGCGGCTTCTAATTGGTCTATTAATCGCCCGGCTCGATTATATCCTAATTTTAGCTTACGCTGTAATAAGGAAGCAGAGCCCTGTTGGGCTGTTACAATTACAACGGCGGCCTCTTTAAATAGCTTGTCCCTATCTGAGATTTCTACATCAAGACTTGTGCCATTTTCTTCTCCAACGTACTCTGGTAATAGATAAGCATCGGGATATGCTTTTTGGGAGCCAATATAGTCTGTAATCTTTTCAACTTCTGGGGTATCCACAAAAGCACATTGTACACGAATAACGTCATTGCCTTGGGTGAACAGCATATCACCACGACCTATTAACTGGTCAGCACCAGAGCCATCCAAAATGGTTCTGGAATCTATTTTTGAAGTTACACGAAAAGCAATACGTGCCGGGAAGTTGGCCTTGATAATACCCGTAATAACATTCACCGATGGACGCTGCGTGGCAATGATTAAATGGATGCCGATAGCACGTGCCAATTGGGCTAAACGCGCAATAGGTGTTTCTACTTCTTTTCCAGCGGTCATAATCAAATCGGCAAATTCATCAACTACCAAAACAATGTAAGGTAAAAACTGATGGCCATCATTAGGATTTAGTTTTCGAGCCTTGAATTTCGCGTTGTATTCGGCTATGTTTCGACACATAGCATTTTTAAGCAGCTCATAGCGATTATCCATTTCGATACAAAGCGAATTCAATGTGTTGATAACCTTGGTGTTATCTGTTATGATAGCATCTTCACTATCTGGTAATTTAGCTAAGTAATGGCGTTCAATTTTGTTGAATAAAGTGAGTTCTACTTTTTTGGGATCTACTAAAATGAACTTTACTTCAGCCGGGTGCTTTTTGTACAAAAGTGATGTTAATACCGCATTCAATCCAACCGATTTCCCCTGTCCTGTGGCACCTGCCATAAGCAAGTGGGGCATTTTGGCGAGATCGACAACAAAAGTTTCGTTGCTAATGGTTTTTCCCAAAGCTATGGGTAATTGCATTTCGGAATTTTGAAACTTTTTAGAAGCTATTACCGAGCGCATGGAAACAATGGTCGAATTTTTATTGGGCACTTCAATACCAATAGTGCCTTTACCAGGAATAGGAGCAATAATACGTATGCCTAATGCGGCAAGTGATAAGGCAATATCATCTTCTAAATTTTTAATTTTTGATATGCGAATCCCTGCATCAGGAACAATTTCGTAAAGTGTAACCGTTGGGCCAATGGTTGCTTTTATGCTTGCAATACCAATTTTATAATTGTTAAGGGTCTCTACAATTTTGTTTTTGTTCTCCTCTAGTTCTTCTTGATTAATAGTAATACCTTCGGTATCGTATTTCTTTAGAAGCTCAAGTGGTGGGAATTGGTATTTGGCGAGTTCTAAAGTGGGATCGAATAAGCCAAAATCTTCAACTAGTTTATTGGAAAGGTTATCTGTTTCGGAAAGTTCTTCTGCAACTTGCTCTACTTCTATTTTCAGTTCAGATGTATCACCATCGATAGCTTCTTCTTCTTTTTGGGAAACATTAACCTCAAATGTTGTTGGTTCTTGTTTGGAAGTTTCTTTAACAATTGGATCATCATTATCTAAAGGGATTTCGAATGCAGATTTAATAGCTTCAGCTTCTTCGGTTAGGTTGTTGTCGAACGCTACGGTAAGGTCTTCTTCTATGTCCGACAGTTCATTTTTAATGTTCTTTCTCGCAGATGAAAATAAGTTTGTAATACTTTGAAATGTTACTTTAAAGCGTATTGCTAGGTAACTTATCAAAGCAAATAATAATAGGAGTGAGGTTCCAATTTTTCCTATATAGTCTTGTAAGAATACATTAATTTCAAAACCTACCGAGCCACTAAGCGTACCGTTGATATTGCCAAAGAAACCAAAAAAGACAGATAGCCATAGCATTACTAAAAGACCCCAAAACCAATGTTTTCTTAATTTGGCTTTATTGCTGTTAGTGAGTACAAATATGCCTGTTAGGGCTGTTAGGCCAGAAAGTATAAATGCAGCGATACCAAAACCCTGTTGTATAAAAAAATAGCTTAACCAGGCACCACTTTTACTAAGCCAATTTTTGGCTTTTACACCTCTGGAGGTAAATTCGTTTAGGGTACTTTGGTCAGCATTGCCAGTAAACAAATGGGATATAAATGCTATACATAAAAGTAAGCCAAAAAGTACTAAAAAGCTCCCAACAACTAACTTTTGCTGGTTGGATAGCTTAAAACTTGGGATTCTTAATTTTTTTCTAGGTGTTTTTTTAGCCTTGGTCTTTTGTTTTGCCATTAATGCCTTTTAGTTTAAACAAAAATACAAATTACAAACGTTTATCCTAAGTGAAATAGTATTTTAAAAAATCTTGGGAATATAGATTATCAAGCCAATTATAATAGCAAAAAGCGCTGCTATAAAAACCGCTCCGGCAGCTATATCTTTTATAAAACCTATTTTGTTATGATGTTCGGGATGGATAAAATTTGCAATCTCCTCTATGGCCGTATTGATGCCTTCTACGCTCATAACAAGTCCTATAGCCAAGAGTTGAACAATCCATTCGTTAGCAGAAATATGATAAAAGAACCCTGCAGCAGTAACTAAAATTGCAATTGTAAATTGAATTTTAATACTGGCTTCGGTTTTTACAAGTAGAAAGGCTCCTTTAAAGGCATACCCGATACTTTTTAAGCGGTTGACAAAAAAGGAGTCTTTTTTTGACATCTATTTGTAATGAATTATTTTAATGCGTTTAAAGCAGATTCGTAGTCGGGTTCTGTAACAACATCGTAAACTTGTTCGGTGTGTAATACCTTGCTGTTTTCGTCCAATACGATAATGCATCTGGACAATAAACCTCTAATGGGGCCGTCAACATATTCCAAATTGTAGTTTTTTCCAAAATTACCGTTTCTAAAATCAGAGAGTACTTCTAAATTATCTATGCCCTCAGCTTCACAAAATCTGCCATTGGCAAAAGGAAGGTCTTTAGATACGCATAAAATTTTAGTGTTTTCCAGTTTACTGGCTTCTTCATTGAACTTTCTGACAGAATTAGCACACGTGCCCGTATCTAAGCTATGGAAAATGTTTAAGATAACTTTAGATCCTTTATAGTCATTTAACGTTACGTCGGATAAATCTGTTTTTGTTAATTCAAAATCGGGAGCTATCGAACCTACCTCGGGAAGTGCTCCTATTGTATTTATTGGGTTGCCTTTTAATGATACTGTTGCCATAATATTAAATTGTTTTAAAAATTTAAAAATAGGAATATTTAATCTTTTAAAGCCGTTTCTTATTTAAAAAAATACACAAATAAAAAACGCTTTGCTTAATTATTCAAGCAAAGCGTTTTTATTATTTGTTTAAAGTTGTAAAAGATGTCTTAGGAGTCAATAGAACCAAGTACCCGTTTCATAAAGCCGTTTAATGCTTCTTTTTTGGGAGTACCCTCTTTTATTGATTTATGAACCTCTATAGCTCCATACATATTAGAAATAAGTTCGCCAATAACATCTAGTTCTTCGTCTTTAAGAGATGGTGCCTCGGTTAAATTTTCGAGGGTTTCGATGGCTTCTATTACAAAGTCCTCATCGTTATCTTCTATAAACTGAGTGAGATGCTTAATTACTGGTAACTTCATTTACTAATTCTTTTAAAACTTCGAACTTATTGGTTTGAACCTGATTAACAAAAGCCCCATTTTTAAAAGTGGCAAATGTTGGCAAATTATCAACTCTTGCTAACTTTCTTGATTCAGGAAATTTTTCAGCATCAGCGATGATAAAAGTCGTGTCTTCATTCTCGGAAGCCAATTTTTTGAATTTAGGCTTCATTATCCTGCAATTCCCACACCAAGTTGCTGCATATTGAACAACTACAGTACCATTGCTCTTTACAATATCTTGCAGGTTGTCTTGCGATAATTCTTGCATGTTCTATAATTTTTAGTGAGATGCCAAGTAGTTTGCTACACCGTCTCTGTTAGCATTCATAGCGTCTTTACCTTCTTCCCAGTTAGCTGGACATACCTCTCCTTTTTCTTGAACGTGGGTTAAGGCGTCAATAAGACGTAAAAACTCTTGAACATTTCTACCTAACGGCATGTTGTTAATGCTTTCGTGCTGTACAAGACCATCTTCGTCTATTAGGTAAGTTGCTCTGTACGTTACATTGTCACCTTCTACTTGAACAGTGCCAGTTGCTTCATCGTAGGTTTCGTTTGTGATATCCAAAATACCTAGGACACTGGAAAGGTTTCTATTGCTATCAGCCAAAAGCGGGTAGGTTACACCTTCAATTCCTCCATTATCTTTAGACGTGTTTAACCAAGCAAAGTGAACTTCTGGAGTATCGCATGATGCTCCAATTACGATGGTGTTGCGTTTTTCAAATTCAGCTAAAGCAGCTTGAAAAGCATGTAATTCTGTTGGACAAACAAAAGTGAAATCTTTAGGATACCAGAAAAGTAAAACTTTTTTCTTGTTGTTAACTGCTTCTTCTAGAACGTTCACTTTAAAAGTGTCGCCCATTTCGTTCATTGCGTCAACGTTTAAATCTGGAAATTTTTTTCCTACTAATGCCATGTGTTTTTATATTTAATTGTTATTAATTTTCGACACCGCAAATATAAAACACAAAGAAAGTTTTTAATACTATTTAAATTTTAATTTCTTATCGATATATAGAAATAAACTATATAGAATACTTAGAAGTATAATTATTAGTTATTTAGAGGTTAGCTGTTTAATTTTTATTGAAAAAGCAGCAAATAATAAAGTCATAAATGGGCTCAACCAATTAAATATTGCAAAGACGAAATAATCGGCAACAGGAACTCCCAATACACCAGATTGGTAAGCACCGCAAGTATTCCAAGGGACGAGTACACTGGTTACGGTACCGGAATCTTCTAGGGTTCTACTTAGGTTTTCGGGAGCTAAACCGCGATCCTCATATGCTTTTTTAAACATTTTACCGGGAACGACAATTGCCAAATATTGATCGGATGCTGTAACGTTTAAGGTAAGGCAACTAGCCACTGTACTTGTAAATAGTCCAAAGGTCGTGGTTGCCAGATTTAACAATGCCTGACTTATTCTGGAAAGGGCTCCGATGGCATCCATAACGCCACCAAAAACCATAGCACAAATAATTAACCAAATGGTGCCAAGCATACCGCTCATGCCTTTTCCAGATGCCGAAAACAAATCTTTCAAGGTTTCGTTTTCTGTTGCGATGCTAGTCTTTACAGTAATTGCATCCATAATGCCTTTGTAAGCAGACCTAAAGGTGAGGCTATCTGCTTCTGCTATTTGCATGATAACTTGAGGTTGAAAGATAACAGCAAATAGGCCGCCCAGTAAAGTACCTATTAAGAGGGCTATTAGAGGCGATGTCTTTTTTACTATAAGCACGATTACTATTATTGGAACTAAGAATAGCCAAGGTGTAACATTAAAGGCTTTATTAATGTCATTTAGTAACTGGGATGTGTCTGCTACGCCAGTAGTGTCTTGAGCAAATCCTAAAAGAATAAATACAATTAAAGTTACGCTTATAGTAGGTATGGTAGTCAATGCCATGTATTTAATATGTGAAAAGAGTTCGCCTCCAGCCATGGCCGGAGCTAAATTTGTGGTGTCACTTAAAGGAGACATTTTATCTCCAAAGTAAGCACCAGATAAGATGGCGCCAGCTGTCATGCCAAGTGATACGCCCAAAGCTTCCCCAATACCTATTAAGGCTATTCCAACAGTAGCTGAGGTTGTCCAGCTACTTCCAGTAGCGACGGATATAATAGCACAAATAACAACACAGGCTCCCAAGAATATGGTAGGGTTTAAAATTTGTAAGCCATAATATATCATAGAGGGGATAACGCCACTGATAAGCCAAGTACCTGCCAGAGCTCCTACCATTAATAAGATTAAAAGGGCACCGGTTGTTGATTTAACGTTTTCGGCTACTTCATCAATCATTTGGGTAAATGATACTTTGTTATAAATACCAACAACAGCAGCTACTGCTGCACCAAGGAGCAATATAAATTGATTACTTCCGCTTAGGGCATCATCTCCATAAACAAAAACATTGTAGGCTAACATGCCTACTAGGGCAATTACGGGAATTAGTGCTTCCCATATATTTAATTCTTTATTTTCAATAATGTTTTCGTCTTGTGGTTGCTTAGGAGTAATGTCTTGGCTATTCATAAATGAAAGAGTCGTTAAATGATTTAATCATGTAATGTTACGATTTTGATTATTAATGTGCAAATACCATGACTTGTGTACATTTGTATTTTATATTAATTGAGATTATGGATTCTTTAACCCAGATTGTACTTGGTGCTGCTTGTGGCGAAGCCGTTTTAGGAAAAAAAATAGGTAATAAAGCATTATTGTTTGGCGCCATAGGGGGGACTGTTCCAGATTTGGATGTGTATGTGGGCAACTTGTTGTATGGTAATGCTATTGACGCTATGCTTTTTCATAGGGGCTTTATGCATTCTGTTTTGTTTTCTGTTGTAGGAGCTTTCGGCTTTGGATGGTTAGCTCATAAGTTTTATAATTCGGGAAGGCGTTTAAATACAACAACGCAAAAAGATTGGATATGGATGTGCTTTCTGGCTCTATTTACGCATATTGTATTAGATTGTTTTACTCCTTATGGAACACAAATGTTTGTGCCTTTTTCCGAATCCAGAATAGCTTTTAATAATATTGCGGTGGTAGATCCTGTTTACACTTTACCGTTTTTGGTGTGTACGATTGTTTTAATGTTTTTTAAAAGAAACAGTAATAGGCGAGGTGTTTGGTTAAAGTTGGGTGTTGGAATAAGTACAGTGTATATGGTATTGACACTTTGCAATAAGTTGTACGTAAATTTTATTTTTAAGCAATCGCTAATTGAAAACAATATACCTTTTTCAAGATACAGCACGCAACCAGCTATATTTAATAATGTATTGTGGTATGGTATAGCCGAAACGGATACAACTTATGCCATGGCAAATTATTCGTTGTTGGATACTAAAAATCGTTTTTTGGATTTTAAATATTTACCCAAACAACGTGCCATTCAAGTTGCAAGATATAAGGATTTAAAGCGTTTAGTTAAGTTTAGTAATGGGTATTATAGCATCTATAAAGTAGGTGAAAAAACATATCAATATAATGATTATCGTTATCCCTTATTAGATAGCAACGACCCAAATTCTTCTGTATTTAGTTTACAGCTTTTTGAGGAAAACAACCGATTCAATATGAAACCTTTTGAGCCTAAATTTGATAACTTTAAAGTTATTATGCTAAAATTGTGGCAACGTATAAAAGGGATTTAGATGTTAGGAAACTATATTAAGAACTTCCATACACTGGTACATCATTTGGAAGGTACGTTCAATATCGGCATCCAGCCCTATAGAAAAGCGTATTAATCCGTCACTAAGTCCCATTGATTGTTGTTCTTCAAGCGGAATTTCGGATGATGTTGAGGTGCCTGGTGCACTAAACAAAGTTTTATAAAAACCAAGACTTACAGCCAGATAGCCCAAGTTTTTGTCCTGCATCATTTCCATGAGTTCATTTGCTTTTTCCAAAGATCCAACATCAATTGTTAGCATGCCCCCAAAGCCATATTGTGCATTCATCATACGTTTAAATAGTTCATGTGAAGGGTGTGACTTTAGACCTGGATAGACTGTTTTTAAACCCTTAGTTTCAAATTTTTCGGCAAGATACATAGCATTTTTACTGTGCTGTTGCATTCTTATGTGTAAGGTTCTAAGGTTTTTTAAGATGGAAGCAGCTCTTAAGCTATCCATAGTTGGTCCGAGGAGCATAGATGCACCATCATTAACATTTCGTAAGGTGTCAATAAACTCTTGAGAACCACAAACAACCCCTCCAACGGTATCGCTTGAACCATTAATGAATTTGGTTAAACTATGTATTACAATATCGGCTCCAAGGATTGCTGGTGATATGGATAAGGGGGAAAACGTGTTGTCTACAACGAGTTTTAAGTTATGCTTTTTAGCAATAAAGGATAAACCTTTTATGTCTGCAACTTCTAATAGCGGATTGCTTACAGATTCACAATACAGAATCTTAGTATCTTTAGTAATAGCCCGTTCAACAGCTTCCAGCTTTGTAATATCAACAAAAGACGTTTTGATGTTAAATTTTGGCGTAAAGTTTTTCAAAAATGCATAGGTACCCCCGTAAATCGTTCTACTCGAAACGATATGGTCACCAGCATTGCATAATTGCAAAATAACAGGTGTAATAGCTCCCATTCCAGAAGCAGATACATTAGCTGTTTCGGTGCCTTCCATGGCGGCTAAAGCTTCGCCTAGATATAGATTGGAAGGTGATGAGTGACGGGAGTATAGATAACAGCCGTCTGCATTGCCTTCAAAAGTATCGAACATTGTTTTGGCAGAGAGAAAGGTATAGGTCGAAGAATCTGAAATCGATGGATTGACTCCCCCGAATTCTCCAAAGTATTGTAAGTCCTGTATATTATTTGCGGGTTTAAAAGTCATTGTGGTAAAGTTTATTTTATAGCAAAATTAATTTTAAGTAAATAAAAAATCAATGATATATTTGTTTGTGTGAATATAAATCTATTTAATTTAATTTTTTTAGATATATTTATTGTTTGTAAAAGAAACAAGTGGGTTTTTAAGAAAATAAATCAATTATGGTATTTGATGAAACAGATAAAAGATTATTGGCTTTATTACAGCAAGATTGTAAACAAACCAATAAAGAGCTTTCTAATAAATTAAATTTGTCGGTTACAGCTGTATACGAGCGGATAAAGAAACTTGAAAAGGGTGGTGTTATAAGTAATTATGTTGCTTTAATTAATAAAGAAACCATCGATAAGTCTTTTATGGCATTTTGTCATATTAAGCTGATACAACATAGTAAAGATTTTGTTATGCGTTTTGAAAAGGAGGTGTCTACTATTGATGAGGTACTGGAGTGTTATCATATTAGTGGGGATTACGACTATTTGTTGAAGGTGATTGTAAAAGATATGGCATCGTTTCGTGAATTTATGGTTAAAAAACTAACGACGATTAACCATATTGGTAGTACCCATAGTATGTTTGTAATTAATGAAGTGAAGCATACTACAGCAATTACTGTGTGAATATGAATGGTGTAAGTTATAAAGGATTAGAGTTTTTTACCTTATTTGTTTTACTACCAGTAAGCTTTACGGTACAATATCCTATATGGATTAAAATGTTGCTTGGCATTATAGGGTTTGTTTATGTTGTATACGTGTTATTAAAGGTTGAAAACCTAAAGTTTAAAATAAATCCGACACTTCGTTGGAGACTGTTTTGGAAACTAGTATTAGTTAAGCTGTTGCTAATAGTTGTGCTTACAAGTAGTTTTGTTTGGTTTACCAATAGGGGAAAACTTTTTCAGGTATTGTTGGAAAACCCGCTTCTTTGGTTGTTTTTTGTATTTGTTTATAGTGTGTTTTCAGTATATCCCCAAGAGTTGGTGTATAGAACGTTTTATTTCCAACGGTATAAAGTTTTGCTTAAGAACGAATCCTTATTTGTGTTTTTAAATGCTGTCGTATTTGCCTTAGGACATCTGTTTTTTAAAAATAATTTAGTGATTGTATTGACTTTTTTAGGAGGTCTATTGTTTGCTATAACTTTTAACAAAACAAAATCGACGTTGCTGGTTTCTATAGAGCATGCCATTTACGGTAGTTGGTTGTTTACTGTGGGGATGGGGAGTATGTTGGGGTTTCCTGTTTGATCAAGAGCTATTTAGAGGAAATCTTAAAGGATGTTTAATTTTAGGAGTAGAAAATTTCGTTTATAAGCAAGCGTCCCATAGTGCGTCTTTTGGCAAAGGAGCTGTAATAGCAATTGGTTCTTTCTTTACTGGATGCATAAAGGTAATTTGTCTAGCATGCAGGTGGATGCTTGCATCGGTATTGCTTCTGTCGAAACCATATTTAAGATCTCCCTTAATAGGGCATCCAATGCTTGAAAGCTGGGACCGTATTTGGTGGTGTCTACCAGTTTCCAAATTTATTTCCAATAAAAAATAGTTGTTAAGCTGTTTTGTAAGTTTGTAATGTAGTATAGCTTTTTTACTGTTGTTGACTTCTTTTTCAAAAGCCATAGACTTATTGTTTTTTGGATTTTTTCTTAACCAATGCGTGAGTGTGCCATACTCTTTTTTTGGTGTGTTCTTTACGATAGCCCAATAGGTTTTTTTTGCTTCTTTGTCGGCAAATAGTTTGTTGAGTCTTGGTAAAGCCTTGCTTGTTTTAGCAAATACGACAATGCCGGTAGTGGGTCTGTCCAATCTATGTACGACTCCTAAATATACATTCCCTGCTTTGTTGTACTTTTCCTTTAAAAATTCTTTAACAATGTCACTCAGTGGTTTGTCCCCGGTTTTGTCGCCTTGTACAATATCACCAGCACGTTTATTTACTACGATAATATGGTTGTCTTCGTAAAGAACCTGTAAGTTTGATTTGTTGGATACAACTTTAGACGTATTAGACATTTTAGAACTGTTAGATTTTTAGATGGGTTAGAGGTATAGATCAATTAGTATGGTTAGATTTTTAGATGGGTTAGGAAACTGGTTTTATGTTAGTGTTTTAGCGTTGATTTAAATTTTGAAATCATCTTTATCATTATTGAATATCCGTTTTTCGTCATAATCCTGTGATATTAGCAATAACCAACCTATCGAAGAGTTTGTCCTC
>NZ_BAABCY010000008.1:0-6782 GCF_039539345.1 Snuella lapsa
TACGAATACTTAAAGGTAGCCAAAAGTGAGATTATTTCACCTGAAAGCTACCTTTAGGTTTAGTTCAACAAGGTGTATAATTAATTGCGGCTGAATTTCCTCAACGGAAATTCAATCTTATTAATTATCTTTCCGCACAGCGGAAAACGACTCGCGTCCTTTCCCGCAAAAAATCATACACAAATACGTTGTACGCAAGCTGAAAAAAGAGCCAACCCACGTTTAAGCACATTTCATTTTGCTCGTGCCTCACAAAACAAAAAGAGCTTTCACCTCCCCACCACCACCCTAAAATAATCAGAGTAATAGTAAATATTATTCCTAATAAGTTAATATATTTGTGTAAAACACAAAGAAATTGGCAAAGGTGGAAATCAACAGGATTAAAGTAGCTCTAGCTGAAACAAGAAGAAAAAACAAATGGTTGGCTGAACAAATCGGAAAAGATGAATCAACCGTTTCTCAATGGTGTACGAATGCTAGACAACCATCACTTGAAAACCTATTAAGAATAGCTAATGTACTTGATATTGATATTAGAGAATTATTAAACTCAACCAAAGAAGCAAGTTAAATGAACAACCCCAAAACATACATAGATTTATTCTCTGGTTGCGGAGGGCTTTCACTTGGATTACATAATGCAGGTTGGAAAGGAACATTTGCAATTGAAAAAAGTGAAGATGCCTTTAAAACTTTAGAACATAACTTAATTAAAAAGAAAAGGCATTTTGACTGGCCAAATTGGTTAGAGCAAAAACACCACGATATAAATGAAATTCTAGAAAATAATTCGAATGACCTAATTAAGTTAAGAGGAAAAATAGATTTGGTAGCAGGTGGACCGCCTTGTCAGGGATTTTCAATGGCTGGAAGAAGAATCGAAAATGACTCTAGAAATGACTTAATTAATTCCTACATAAAATTCATTGACTATGTAAAACCAAAATTAATATTCTTTGAAAATGTTAAAGGTTTCACCCTTGGTTTCAAGAATAATGACAAAAAAGGTAAAGCATACTCAACATATGTGGTTGAACAACTACAAAATTTAGGATATTCAGTAAAAGGACAGTTAATAGATTTTTCTAAATATGGAATTCCTCAAAAACGAACAAGATTTATTTTAGTCGGAATTCAAAATGATTTTCTCAAAGAGAATCCATCTATAAACAAAGAAAGTTTTTTTAATGGAATTCAAAATAACAAAGAAGCTTTTTTAGTAAGTAAAAATCTTACTCTGAATCCTACTTTAGAAAACGCAATTTCTGACTTACTACAATCTAACGGAGTAATAGAATCTGAAACACCTAAATTTAAAGAAGGAGTTTATGGAGAGCCTTTATCAAATTATCAAAAATTTGTCCGAAAATATAAAAGAAAGAGCAGTAGAGTCGATAGTCATCGATTTGCAAAACACACAGAAACAATAAAAGCTAGGTTTAAAATTGCATTGGACGAAAAGCTTACAAGCTCTGCATATAGAGAAAGGTTTCAACTTAAAAAAAGTAGCACCAAAATACTTGAAGCAAATAAGCCGACACCTACAATTACAACATTACCAGACGACTATATTCACTACTGTGAACCAAGAATTATGACAGTTCGTGAGTACGCAAGAATTCAATCCTTTCCAGACACGTATGAATTTAAAGGGAAGTATACTACTGGTGGTAAAAGAAGAACGCAAGAGGTTCCAAGATATTCACAAATTGGAAATGCTATACCACCATTGTTTGGAGAACAAGCAGGTATAGTTTTAAAATCATTACTTAATAATGGATAAAGGAACTTTAAAATTTGATGTTAAAACTGGTATGAAAAATATCATTGGTAGAGATTTAATTACCGATGATTTCATTGCTATTTATGAATTAGTTAAAAACTCATATGATGCCTATGCTAACTATGTGAAAATCTCTTTTAATAAGGATGAAATTATTATTGCAGATAATGGCAAAGGAATGTCCAAAGTTGATTTAGAAAAAAAATGGTTTGCTGTAGCATACTCTGCAAAAAAAGAAGGTTCTGAAGACAATGATTTTCAGAGAGATCCTCATCTAAACAATTTAAAATCCAGAAGGTTTTTTGCTGGTGCTAAAGGAGTTGGGAGATTTTCTTGTGATAGATTAGGGTCCGAGCTAGAACTAATAACTTCTAAAGCAAATTCTCAGAAGACATTTAAATTAAATGTTGATTGGGAAGAATTTGAAAAAGATGCAGAACAAAGTTTCAATTCTATTAAAATTCCTTTTGAAGAAACAAAAAACAACAAAATATTTCCAAATAATAGTTCTAGTGGTACTATCTTAAAAATTCAAAATTTGAATTCATCTTGGGACCGTAAAAAAGTTTTTGAGCTACGTAGGTCTTTAGAGAAACTGATAAACCCATTTACTAAAGAAGATTCATTTAAAATTGAAATAAATACTTCCGATGATATTCTAAGTTTAAAAAAAGCAGATACAGAATTAAAAGTCAATGGTGTTATTGGCAATAGTATTTTAAAAATATTTGACTTAAAAACTACTCAAATTGACGTAAGCCTAAAAGGAGATTTAATCACTACAAAAATTATTGACAGAGGGTCATTAATATATCATATTGAAGAGCCTAATAAGTATAAACTTGTTTTAGATGACCTAGAAATAAACCTCTATTTTCTTAACAGAAGTGCCAAAATTAATTTTGGTAAGTTAATGGACATTGAACCTGTTAACTACGGGAATATATTTCTTTTTAAAAACGGTTTCAGAGTTCAACCATATGGAAATGTGGGTGATGACAGTTGGGAAGTCGATAACAGAAAACAGCAAGGATATAATCGGTTTTTAGGTACTAGAGATTTATTCGGAAAAGTTGATTTAATTACCGAAAATTTTAATGAATTTAAAGAAGTTTCGAGTAGAGATGGTGGATTGGTTCAAACCATAGGAAAAAAAATGTTGTTTGAGATTTTCTATGAAAAAGCTTTAAAAAGGCTAGAACGCTATGTTGTTGGTGTACTTTGGGGAGAAGCATTTAAAAGAAGAAAATATTTTTTAAACGAAGAAATTGCTGAATTACATCGTGTTAGTCTAAAAGATGATAAAGACAAAGATTCCTATGAAGATGCCCTTAAAAATATCGGTAGTAAAATAGATTTCGTCAATCTAATAAAAACTCTTAGTGATGATAATGATATTAGAATCATTAAGTACAATAAAGAACTTGTAAATCTAGTAAATGATAAATTAGAGGATGTACAGCCAAAATTTATTGTAGAATTAGAGAAAATTGCAGAAAAAACTAGCGACAAAGAATTACTAAATCAAGTAAAACTTACAGAGAGCAATTTTAATAAAATTATTCAAGAAAAAGAAGATGCTTTAAAAAGAGAGGAAGAAGAAAGACGTAAACGAATTGAAGCCGAAAAGAAAGCTGAAATTGAGAAACAAAAACGAGAAGCCGAAGAAAAGAAAAGGAAAGAAGCTGAAGAAAGAAGTAGGAAGGCAGAACTAGAAGCTGAGCGAAAAGAAAAAGAAAGAGCCTTGGCAGAATTAGCAAAATTAAAAGCTGAAAAAAAAGCAAGGGAAGAAGAAGAAAAAAACAAAAATTTATCTGACAAACTTACTATTGAGACAAAGAAAACTCAATACTTAACTGCAACTAGGAAGACTCTAAGCGATGATGCAGAACAACTTGTTCATTCAATCGACTTATATGTTGGGAATGCTTCTACCTATGTTAATGACCTACTAACTTCAAAACTTGATGAACAGACAAAGTCAAAGATATATTCAATCAAAAATAACATAGACAAAGCGATTAAAGTATCGCAGATAATTATTAAATCCAATTTCGATTATAAGTTTACAAACCAAAGAATTAACCTTCCAAAATATATAACTGAATATTTGAACGACATTAGTGTTTCAAGAGAAAAAATCAATATTACAATCGAAAATTTATTCGAGAAATACTCATTAATCAATCCAATAGAGTTAGATATTATAATTGACAACCTCGTCTCTAATTCAATTAAAGCTGAAGCTAAAAATATTCTAGTTGAGTTTTCAAAAGTCGACAAAAAATTAGAAATTCTTTATCACGATGATGGTATAGGTGTCTCTGAGTTGCTCACCAAAAACCCAAAATCTATTTTTGAATTAGGTGTAAGAGACTCAAAAGAAAAAGGTTCAGGAATAGGCATGTATGATGTACAAAAAAGAATAACAAACTTAAAAGGGTCTATTGATTTTATTGGAAACAATAAAAAATTAAAAGGAGCTTCATTTAAAATCACACTAAAATGAGTCAAATAGAATTAAATTATTTAGTGTTTGACGATGACCCTGAAGCTATTAATCAGTACCATAACAAGATTAAAATAAGCGGCTGTCTAATAACACCAATTGTCATAAACCCTATTGATTTTTATGATGCTGATACAAATGAATTCGTTATTGATGAATTCAAAGCAGAAGTCACTCAAAAAACTAAAGGAAGGAATATAAATCTGATTATTACCGATTGGAATATATTAGATAAAAACAATGAATTCCCTGGTATAAAAGGTTGGGATATAATTGAATGGGTAATTGAGATAAAAGAGAAATGGAAAAGTCGTACATTTTTAATCTACTCATCTGATATCAAAAAAGCTTCAGATTATGTCCTGCAAAAAATAAAAAAAGAAATTGAAGAGCAACCAGATGATATAATTCCTTCTTTAGAATTTATAAGAGAGATTATTGAGTTAAAAATAAAATTTTGCAAAAGAGATGAACAAAGATTTGAGGAAATAAAAACTCTTTTAAAACAATCAAATACAATTTCCAATGTAGTTCTTGATTCAATAATTTCATTTGATGAAAACACAATAGTAAATACAGGAAATGCCGATTATGATGGTAAGAGAATAGCAGATATTTTAGATCTTAATCATCAAGATATTGGTGGTTTGAAATTTATTCGGGAATTCATAGAACTATCAATCGCTCATTATTCTAATTTAAATGAATAAGTATAAAAGTGTTTTAATTGTCCATGCTTCAGATAATTCTACTTTATTTTTAAATAAATTCAAAGAAGAGTTTGAACATCTTTACTATTCATTT
Organism: Snuella lapsa; assembly: GCF_039539345.1. Lineage (NCBI taxonomy): Bacteria > Pseudomonadati > Bacteroidota > Flavobacteriia > Flavobacteriales > Flavobacteriaceae > Snuella > Snuella lapsa. Next base: position 5,100 of record NZ_BAABCY010000008.1, read on the forward strand.
AAATCAGATGAAGAATCAATTCTAAAAGCAAAATCTTTAATTGGTGATTTAGAGCCCAAATCATTAATAGTTTATTTAGGACATGGTAGCTCTAGTGGTTTATATGAGCCTGACGATACTTTTGAATACAAAAAATATTTTCTTGACGCGACTTGGGCAAACTACTATTTCGATGAACACGATATATTTCTTTTAACTTGTAGATCAAGTGATTTTATTAAAAAGATTTATAAATCTAATTTTTCACTTGGTTTTGGAAATATAATAAGTTCAGAAGAAGAGTTAAAGCATCATAATCAGTATTCGGATTTAAAAAAAATATTGAATAAAGATGAAATTAATATATTCAATGGTATTTATGTTGAGTGTTCTATACGAATCATAAAGCTATTAATAAACGAAAAGATTAGGTTCTTGGATATTCCAAAGTATTTCCGTTTTTACTTAAACAAGGAAATAAACAGAATATTATTGAACAAAGAAAACGAAAATAGAATTGAATTATCAAGGTTAGTATTTGAATTAAGGAACCAAATTGAAACAAAGCAAAATTTAAGAGGTTGATACGAAAACATGTTCAACCATGTTCAAGCACATTGCAATCCTCGTTCCTGCGGTTGCAAAGAGCTTAAACGCCAACGCTGAATGAAAAAAAGCCAGCGTACAATCGAGTAGGCGGCCGTGAACGATAAGTCCACGGTGCACCTCTCACACCACCGTACGTACGGGTCGCGTATACGGCGGTTCAAAAATGATATTGACCTTTGTAGTATGTTAGCATACTTAGGTAGCCTCTTTTATGAAGTTTTGATTGCGTTATCGTGGTTCGCAAAATAGGACTTTGAGCTACTGCCCATCCTCCCATATTTGTTCTACTCCATGCATAGGCTTGCCCTTGGGGCACGCCCAACCGAATTAGGTTTTTCCGCTTTCGTTCGAGCTTCTTCCAGTCATGCCAAATGCAGTACCGTATGCGATTTCGCAACCATTCGTCCAACTTTTTGAGTTTCCCTTGTATGGAAGCTGGTTTAAAATAATTAACCCAGCCCCGTATTAGTAGATTTAGTTTACCTATGCGCTCATCAAAGCTCATGGGCAGCGTTTTCTTGGTCAAGTATTTCAGCGAACGCTTAAAACTTTCCCATTTGTCCTTAGCTACCACGGCTTGATATTTCCCTTTTTCGTTTTTCTTGTAGGTCGGCACAAATCCAAAGCCTAACATTGTAAACGATTGGGGGCGACACACCTTACTTTTGCTGCGGTTGATCGGTAATTTTAATTCGTCCCGTAGGTATTTGTAAACACTATTCCCTACTCGTTTTGCACTTGCCCTGCTCTTAACGTAGATGCTAAAGTCATCTGCATAACGTACATAACGCAGTCCTCGTTGCTCTAAGACCTTATCCAACTCGTTGAGCAGGATGTTGGACAGCAATGGACTTAACGGTGAGCCCTGTGGCACACCTTTCTTGCGCTTATGTAGCTTTCCGTTAATTTGGATGGGCGCTCGCAAGAATTGACGGATTAATTTTAGCAAGTAAACACACTTTACCTGTTTGTATATCAGTTCCAAAAGGATATAGTGTTCCACATTATCGAAAAACGACTCTAGGTGGCTATTTCGGAGTGACCATGCCACGTATTTCGGTCAAACAGTGCCACTTTGAGAGATCCTGCAATGAT
>NZ_BAABCY010000009.1:0-33769 GCF_039539345.1 Snuella lapsa
TACGAATACTTAAAGGTAGCCAAAAGTGAGATTATTTCACCTGAAAGCTACCTTTAGGTTTAGTTCAACACAGCCTTCAAACTCTTGCCCTACTTCCACCTTTTTATTATCAATTGTTAGCCTGTTAAATTTAGGCATTGGAATGATTTCATTTCTTTTAAACTTGCTTGGATTGAAAAAATTAATACCTGCTGCCCCTCCAAAAAACAGAGTGCCATCAGGAGCTTTCCATTTTGCATTTTTTCTAAATTTTCCTTTTAACACACCATCGTATGTAGTATAGTTAACAAAGCTTTCTTTATTTATATCAAACTTTGAAATCCCCTTATTTGTAGCAATCCATAAATGACCTAAACTATCTTCCATAATCGCATTGACTTCATTATCCGAAAGCCCTTCATTTTCTGTATAGCTATCAAAATAATAATCACCAATGTCTCCATTCTTATCAGCATACTCCTTTAACACATTTATTCCTCCCGATGAAGTTCCAAACCACATGCGATTTCTTGAATCTTCGAAAGCAACAAACACCTCATCACTACTTAACGTTGTTGGGTTGGCTGCATTATGATGAAACCTGATAAAGTTCTTAGATTCCCCTTGTTCCTGGAGTAATGCCAAACCTCTTGTATACATTCCTATCCAAATTCTACTTTTACTATCCTGAAAAACTGTAAAAATATCCTTAAGATCTTCACGTTTTCCATTATGGATGGAATATGTAAAATTTTCAAAAGCACTCCCTACATTCTCTATTTCTTTTAATAAAGAAAGTCCTTTGTTAGTACCGAACCACATACGTTCTTGGTTATCCTCAAGAATCGCATTTATAGCATTACCTGAAATAGTAGACTGCTGCTCTCTTTTATTTGAATAATGATGCAGATTCTTTGATCCTTTCTCTAACATATACAGGCCATCTGCTGCTGTTCCTATCCATACTCTTCTTTTGGAATCTTGATAAATGTTTGTTATGTATTTATTCTTTAATACATCAAAGCCTTTTAATCGCAACTCAATTGGATTGATATAAGACTCCCTGTAACCATCTGTAAACACCACTTCATCTACGCCTTCTCGGGTTCCTATCCATAAAGTATCCTCGGTAATCCCACATATGGTCTGAACAAAACTATTTCTTAAACTATTATCATTTCCAGGCACATGTAACAGGCTACTAAACCTGTCTCTTGTAAAATCATAATAATCCAACCCCTCTTGGGTTCCTACCCATATTATATTCTCATTATCAATAAAAACGTCATAAACATCATTACTGCTCAACGAATTTTTCCTTTCTGGATTCGCTACAATGGTATTAAAACTTCCCAAATCCCTTCTATAAACCAACAAACCATCACCATAGCTACCAAAAAACAACACGCCTTCATTGTTCTGCACAATGGCATTTAATGCTCTAGCCTCGTACATGGGAATAAATCTATCCCGTTCGGACTGATACATAAAAAGTTTGTTCCCTATTGTTACCCAAATCTCCCCATAACCATTAGTTACAATCTGATCGAGATTATGACCATTAAACCCTCCTAAATCGTAACTTTTTACAATAGAATCTGTTTGTTTGTTATATTTTAACAGTCCCTTATCTGTACCAATCCAATAATTACCATCCAGCCCTTTTGATACGCATACTATTTTATAAGGTTCCAAACACGTCCTAACCGATAAAGTTTTAATATCTACCAAATAATTCTTAACACCTGTACAAACCCACATGCTAAGACCATCGTTATATAACTGCAAAACTTCGTTCTTGATAAATGAGGATGCTTCAGACATTGTGACAACCTCTAACGAGCATGTATTGATTATGCTCAAGCCATTAGTAGTTCCAACCCATAACTTATCCTTGGATGTACTCAAAGCATATATTTTATCACCTACTATTGTAGTGCTATCCTTAGGGGTATGCTTAAAAACTTCGAATCGGTATCCATCAAATCTATTCAGGCCATTTTGTGTTCCAAACCACAAATACCCCTCAGTATCCTTTACAATTTTGCGGACTTCATTATGAGACAAACCGTCTACAGTAGTAATATGTCTAAATTTATAATCTTGGGAAGATAAAATGAAAGAAGTGCATAAATAACCAAAAATTAAGATTATTTGTTTTTTAAACATTTAAACAGTCTTTTTGACTAAAATACAATTTCTTTCAAAAATTTACGTGAATCAAAAATAGATTTTACAGATCACTACAGACTACTCCCTTATAACTACAAATGTGTTACAGGAATTGTCTTTATTAATGAACTCTTCTTGACTTATCCTAATCCCTAAACATTTGGTGTTTAATTTTCAAATTGAACTGTTATAATGTCCGTACCGTTTACAAACGTGTTTGGTTTTAATTCCAGAACTATCATTGAATCATTGTAAATAACATTAGCCTTAACATTTGATGCATTTACTTTTTTAACCACTTCTTTTTTGTTTTTTGGGACAGCTATAAAAATCCGCATCGTTTCTTCCCGTACCAGCTTCACTTCAAAAGAAAGTGTCCGGTTATCATTGTCCCAAGTCACATCATCCAATTCCATCATGCCACACATAATATGTCTGTTGGTCCCAATTATTTGTGGGTGACTCTTTACTTTATGAAAAGCAAATACATTGGCTTCTTTAGGTTGAAAATTAACACTAAAAGAAGCATCCCCTTTATAAATCCCTAAATAGGTTTGGTTCCAGAAATCAAAAACATGGTAAATTGAAGATTCCTCCAGACCCAAAGCACCAGTTTCAACCTGGTTTCCTGACAGGGGAGCAATTAAATGCTTTGACTTTTCAACATCGTTATTTACAAATAAAACCTGTTTCCAGTCTTTATCAACATCATATGCATATACCTCTGGATGCTTTTTCCCCATGAACATATCAATTGGCCTAAAGGACTGTCCATTGGGCAGTACAGGATATATCCTGGAAAGATCGTATTGCATGTCTGGTGTCATACTGCCAAAGCTTGTTCCTAATTCCAATCTTCCTGATAAAAGCCCCACCAAACTTAAAAATGCCCTTCTTTCTATACTAGACAATTCCTCCCCTTTAAAATAAAAGCTTTTCCCATCTGGATAATACCTAAACGCCTTTCCTTGTTTAAACCAGCGCAGGCCTATTCTCGATGCCATCTCTGGCTCAAAATGGCTAGCATCCCACCAAACGCGTTGCAAATCAACGATACCAACTGTGCAATCTAATAATGGCGTATTTGTTTCCCCAAGGTTCCTTTCATGAATAAAAGCATCTGACCCCATGCCTTCCCTACACAATTCATATATTTTCCGATAGGCCGATGTCGTTGTATAGGATTTATCATCAAAACCACCATCTCTTTCCCAACCTGTTTCAGGATAATCAAATTTTATTCCCATAACACCATCATTAGCCAATTTCTTCCACATTTTGAGCAAATAATTTTGAAATGCTGTATTTGTATAATCGTAACGTACCAAAGGTCTGTGATGTGGATGATCTACATGTAACAGCGAAATGTCATTATTTATCATCCAATCTGGATGTTCTTTAGCAAAATCGTTACTCGGCAAAGAGACCTGAAAATAGGTAAACACCCCGCCTCCAAATTCTTTTACAGCTTTAGAAAACTTCTTAAACGTTTCATATGGTTTGCTTAGCGCATTGTATTTGGACCAGTAAGCATCATCCCACCAACCTTGCTGCGTATTTCCTTGGTTTCCATAACAATAATAATCTGGTTCCAATCGCACTGTAACTGGAGTATATTTAAGGATTCCTGACGTTTTGGCTTTACGCATCTGTTCTACCAATGCGGCAGAATGGTTAATGTTTTTACCTTCCCCCAAGTTTTTAGTTGAGACTATCCAGCCACAAAGCGTAGGGAAATTATAAGCCTTCGGAGCCGCCTTATTAGCCAGAGCCAGATTGGCTCCATATGTTTCCAGTGATTCAAATGGGCTCTGAGTGACAAAATCCAGATAGTATGTATCTTTCGACTCCCAAGTTTCCCCTGGTAATACTTCTTTTCCTTGGGGATCCCAAATTGAAAGCGTTAAGTAAGGTTCGTTTCCTGAATAATTCTTCTTTCCTAAACCCAAGTTTTCTCTTATTTCTCCTCTATGGGTCTCAAATGACTTTGCAAATTCATCATATTTTAAACCTCCCCCAACAAGTGTTCTTCTTTCATTTTTCCTCGAGGCATCTTTATAGGTCACCATTGCCCCATTATATGCATCAACTTGCCAAGTATCTTCAACAAAATTTGCCTGAGCTCCAGCTCCACTCCTTAAAACTTTAGGCATATTTAAAATCTGATTATCAAATAGGCTCCCTTGTTGAAGTATTTCTGCATTCCTTACCCGAATCCTATATTCAAAAGGGTTTTTTACTCCCCATCCAAAAACAACAAATTTTTTATTTCTATAAACCGTTAAATCCAAAAACCGTTCAGGATCATAGCTTTCTTCAGGCAAATACCAGACTCTTATTTTTTTACCAATCCCTAAATTATCCTCAATTATTCCCATAGATTCTGCTCTATATTGATGTTTTGGATTTCTCCAAGGAACTTCTCCTGCATCTAAACGGAACCAAGCATCTTTTATCATGGCTTGGTTTATTTTTTTATCTATACAGCTGTACTGTCCTGTGGTCAAATCAAATTTTACATCCAAATAATCATTCCCAATTATTGCATAATCACCATTAACTTCAATATGCACATCTTGTGAAAGGACAGTTGTTATTTTAAATGAAACAACAAGAACTAATAAATATTTAAAATAATACATTGGCATTTCCTTATTTTATTTTTAGTGTGTAGGCATAATTTCCCGGTCTTCGTTTTGGTAATTTAACAACCAACCCCTTTGGAGTTTGCTTCCACGACAATTTTCCATCGTATCCCAATAAGCCTACGCTTTCTATTTTTTGACTATAAAGCACGGAACCCTTTGCTACGGATTCAACAATTACCTTTCCAGAATCTGGCCATCCCATAAAAATTGCATACAGTACATCTCCTTTTGTAGTAAACCTAATATCTTTACTGGTATAAGGCTCTTTATTCTGTTTAAAATGTCCTGTTTCTACCTTTGTCCTTCCTTCTCCAAACTGAATCCAAGGTCGTGTTTCATAAATAGCTTCTCCATTAATCTTAAGCCATTCTCCTATATTTTCCAGAGTTCTCTTTTCATGATCGGGCAAAACCCCATCGGCTGTCAACCCTACATTGAGTAAATAGTTTCCATTTTTACTTACTACATCACACATATTATGGATAACTATCGTGTCACTAATTTCAGAATAACCACTACCATTCCAAAACCAGGTACCGGAAAGAGAAGTATCTGTTTGCCAAGGATACTCCAAAATCTTATCCGCACCTCCCTTTTCGATATCCAAAACTACAGGTTTGGTATCTGGAACCGATCCAGGACCCCATTCTTTTATAGCAATGATAGCCTCATTGGTTCCTTTATTTCTTTTTCTATTTTCATTGTAATAATGTGCTGCAAAGCTTAAACCATAGTTTTTAGTCCACTCTCTAGCTTCTGAGCATGCTTTCCCACTGCATACCATTGGAAGTGGCCCGTCAAAATAAATGAGATCTGGCTGGTACTTATCTGTAAGGTCTATCGTTCTTTTATACCAAGTATCGCAATAATCTTTGTCTGGAGCTTCATCTTCTTTGTGGGGCCGTGTATACAAATCTGCGGGATCGCACCCTTCCCACCATGTCCCCTTGCCATCATCAAGTGTTAAATTACCATCGTAGGGCATGCCCTTATACGCTCCTTCTGTATCATGACCATGACTTGGATTTAACCAAGACCAAGCCCTATCGGAATGTGATGAGACCCCAAAGCGCAAACCATATTTTCCTGCTGCTTTTTTCCATTCACCAATAACATCGCGTTTGGGTCCCATGTTTACTGAATTCCATGGCTGAAACGAGGAGTCGTACAAATCAAAATTATCGTGATGAACTGCTACAGGCACTATGTATTTAGCTCCGATATCCTTGTAAAAAGCAACCAAAGCTTCAGGATTCCAATTTTCGGCTTTCCATTTAGGTATCAAATCCTTGTACCCAAACTCAGAAGGATGCCCATAGTTTTTAAGATGATCGTAATAATCATTTCCCCATTCACCACCTGTTTTCATGTACATGTGCCTGCCATACCAACCGTCATTTTCTTTAACAACGCTCATAACCCCCCAGTGCATGAAGATACCAAATTTAGCATCTTTAAACCATTCCGGACATGAATGTTGATGTAACGATTCCCAACTCGATTCATAGTTACTTTCTTCCTGACCCCAAACTTTCCCATTTAAAAGCATCAATATGATTGTATAAAATGCTAATTGACTTTGTTTCAATCTACTTAATAAGTGTTTAGCTGCTTTCATTAATTTTTTTCTTTAATTTCCCATATCTTAATAAACATCACTCCAATCTTAAAGAGCGTTTATATCAATGTCAACAAACATAAAACTGAAAACACATTAAATCGTCCCACATCATAACACTGGGACTAATTTTTATAAAAAAAGAAGTCCCAATGCTAATTAGGACTTCTCAATAGTCACTATTAATGAGGGTTAAACCAATTCTAATTACCCTCATTATCCTTGCGACAACACTATTTATCTAAAAAATCACAAAGGTTTTCAAAAAAATATCTGAATACTATTTTAATCCCCTTAGGAATGTTAAGTAAAAGCTCATATCTTTTCAACAAGTGAATATCACTTCCATACTACGGCTTTCTTCATATTATTTTGTCACCCTCTTATTGGTCAACACCAGTTATTCAATCTGTTCTGCTAACCCAATGAGCAAGCCTTCTATGGACTTTCTCTTGATATTCATTTATCGTTTAACCCTTTGCCTTTAAAGATATTATCCTCATATTTCTCAATCCTAGATATTTTGGTCTTGGATTGTTTGGCTCCAGAAAAATACAGAAGATAGCCCCTTTTCCTACCTGGTGTTAAAGCTTCAAAGGCTGTTTTAAAATCAGGATCTTCTTGAAACTTCAATAACAATTCTTCAGGCATATCAAATTCTGAAGTCGTTTTCATTTTTACCTCCAATCCCTTTTTTTCTAGCACTATCGCTTCAAAAATATAGGCTTTAATGATTATTTCCTGTGCTATAATTTCTTCTTTACTAGTAAAACGAATTTGTCGGGCAGCCTGAACATTTTTAGTTTGTTGTACCAGTATATTCTCTGTATCACTTAAAAGAGCTCCTTTATGGAAAAGTAGCGCACAATAGTCTTTAAAGTCATGGATAAGCACAATATTCTTTCCTTGATAGGTATAGCAAGGGTGCATCCACTTAAAATCTTCGGTCAGGCCACAATCCAAACAGATTTTTCGCAAAAAGGCCATTTCTTCTTTCCACCTTTTGGCTCTATCCAAGAACCTTTCTATAACTTTTGGATTCATATTTTTAGTTTTTTACAATGCATATTTTTATATGTTGCCCGTAACTGTCTGGTTAAATCTTAACTATTACTGCTTAAAAGCCATAGCTTTCCTCTATCCTTTTATCTCCTAACTTATTACTTTGTTACTTGTAAAACCTTAACCTCAAAAGGTTTTAAGATGATTTTTTTTGACTTTTTGAATTTATTATTAGTAATTATATCATTTTTATCCCAAACGTTACTTATTTCGAAAAGCATCGAAGCCTCATGAGCAGGTAATTCTAAATCTTTTACCAAATCCAGATTGTATTCTAAGTTTTTATCGCTTGGGTTACGAAGTGTTACAATCCCCTTGTCCTGACCCCACGAAGCAAACCCATATATTTCTAGATTAATTGGACTGCCACCTATCCAATGGGTATCCTTCAATACATCTTCATTGGCCTCTGCCCATTTGGCTGCATCTGCCACAACCTTCCAAAATTCTGGTTTCATTCTATCATGGCTTATATACAGCTCTTGTAAATTAGATCCCGTACCGAAAAAAGAATAGACCATTGCTTTAAAATCATCAAGGTTGTCGTTTACGAAATGCGAAGGATGCCCTAGGTTGGCGTATGCTATCCCTACCGTCATTATAGAATTTAACGGGTATAATGGTGCCCGGTTTACAATGTTATTATGCAAAGTACCATCTCTATAAGTAATCATTTTTTGGGTACTACTTCCTACTCCCGCATTATGCAAGTCACCAGACCCTCTCCATGTACAATCTGTATGGAGTAACCAAAATGGAGATGGCCATGAGCCTACGGTAATATTGATAAAAAGTTCTGAATCTAACTGCCGTAATGCCTTGGTCAACCGCACTCCTGCTTCCATATCGGGTAAGTATTTAGGATTAGAACCACCAAAACCATCAAATTTAAAATATTTCACACCGTAGTTTGTTACCATGTCGGCTGCCCTTTCATAAAAACGTCTGTAATAGTTGGTTCCAGCCAAACTTAAACCTTTATCATTAACTTCAAGTCCTTCTTTTTTAGCCGATTTAACTCGTATTTCTTTATTTTGTAAATATCCTCCAAAAGGAGACATCCACACCCCGATACCAGAATTGTATTTTTTGCAAAGCTCAGCTTCTTTCTTAAATCCGTCTGGAAATTTTACCGGATCAAAATACCACAATTTGTTTAGGTCATCCCAACCATCGTCAAAAACAAAAGCATCGAGGTTTACATTAAAAGGTTCTATAAACTTTCGATTCCATGCATGCATTCTCTCAATCAACTGTTGCGATGTAAAACTAGATGCTCCATCATTAGTAATATCCCACCAACAGTTATAGTGCAAAAACTGTTTGTAGGGTTTAGCCCTTTCTCGCTCCATATAGTTCAAAAACGCTCTACGCATATAGCCAGATTGAGCTACTCCAATTACCGCCCATTCCGATATGGTTTTGCCCAACTTTAAAGTATCCTCTCTGTTTACATAAAAATTCAAGAGGTCTTTGTTCTTTTTATAAATATGCAAAGTTCCTGAAGCCTTATCTCGATTAACCACATCTACATTCAAGGTGTACCTTGATATGGAATCATAATCTTCAAGATGCAAATGATATAGATTACTGCCTTTATATCCGTTAAGAACATGTTTATCCATGGCAATTTCCCTGTTATCCTCCAATAATGAAATAGCTGTCACATTAAAATTATCGCTCCCACCACCATGTTCAATCGTAACGACATATTCTCCAGAACCATTTATCATTTCAGAAACATCCTGATTATCTTCAATAACAGACCTCAATGTTCTTAAAGCTAAAGCTTTGCTATGGGCAATTGGGTGTTCCATCCCAAAGAAGAAATTCCTATATACAATAGGGCTTCCTAAAACCGATCCTGAATAATTAGCCCCCAATAATTCGCCATCAAAGAAGGTGACCTTGGTAACCTCTATAGGATGCTTTAAAGTGGTTATCTGAATATTCTGCCTTATATAATTTGCGCCTTCCCGCAATTGGGCTAACCACTTAACGACTACATTTCCATCCTTGGAAACAAAATCCCCCGATATCTCCTTACCCTTAAACCGTAACGCTTTTGTCGGCAAGCTGTCGGTAGCATTCAATGTAACCTCCTTTATCTTTCCTCTAAGAATAAAATCTCGATTATCCCTTATTTTTCCATCGGCGGTCTCTACAATAAAAAGTTTTATATTCTCAAAATCGATTTTGGTACCGTCATATCCATTAACAACTTCCTTTAAGACGATAGTTCCTTTTTTTAGTTGCCATGAGAACTTTACCACCTCATTTTCGAGGACCATGGCTCTGCTATTAATTTGTGCCACAATATTTCCCTTATAGTCCCATTGAGAAATATTCTTATCATTTTCTACCTGTTTACAACAAAAAAGCAAACAGCAAAATATACTTAATATAATATTCTGTATTTTCATGTATTTATTCTTTAACTCCTAACATCATAATTATTTTCTCATTTTTTCTCTGCGACATAACCGATAATTCTTCAGCGACTCCATTTACCAAGGCAGCTTGTAGCACCAGTCCATGAGGTCCATGTAGTTTAAAATCTACGTTCCATTCTTTTGGCCATGCCGGAAACATATATACTTTATCATCTACATATTGCACCAACATATCCTGAAGTGCTATCATGCCCGATCCACCCCAATTGTGGTCTGGAACCCAATCATGTCCTGGTCCCCAAAAAGCTGGAAAACGTCTTCCGGAATCACTCAATTTTAATTCTGTAAACTTTCTAGCCTCTTCGGTAAGTCCCATTCTTGCGCAAAATATAGGATCTTGATGCCAACTTATATAATTTTTCCGATCATCCAACAGACCGCTCTTCCATGTATTCAATGGAATATCAAGACGTGGTCTTCCTACACCATACATCCCATAGGGAAAAACAGGATATAGCTCAGGAATATCGGAATTGATGCGCTTAGGCAGGTTCTTTGCAGCTACTAAAATGGTATCTCCCTTGTAAAGTTCAAAGTTAAATTCGGGAATGTGCCTTGCCTGAGTTTTCCAAAATTGTTTTTTATGCCCTGACATAAGGCTATCAGGAAGCCGTTGGATTGCAGAGATTACCGCGGCGAGTGCCGCACTTACATCTGTAGGGTTTTTCACCTCTTTAAAAGTCTCACAAGCTGTTGAAGGATAGATCACCAATTTTCCGTTATCATCATAAAACCTCCCACTTCTTTGCCTTTGGCGATATTTATAGTGTTCGAAAAAAAAGGTTAATGCGCTTTCAACAAAAGGCAAGTAACAACTAATATCCTTACCTGAATACTTGTAGTATTCCAGAATCAAATAGGCAAACTCCAGCTGATTAGTGTAATGTAGCTTTACCCAAGGATTATATAACGTACCCGGTTCTGTTTCTATAGGTCGGGTTCTAGGTCCGCTGTCAAATCCCCAAGTAGCTGCTGCAGGCAACCCAAATGTCTCTGGATGCTCCGTAAAGCTACAGCCCTTATGCCCCCAATACACCTTGGTTCTTAACTCCGTATTTTTCAAGCTCCTAGAATAAAAATCAAACTGAGATGGCATCATATCAAAATCGCCCGATTTAAGCATAGGCCAATATACCAGTCGCTGGTTTTGCGCTGTGTGGCTTCCCCCTCCCCAACTACGATAGTCCGGGGTACCATGAAGGGATGTGTTACCCTGCTTTGTAAACACGGGATCATAGGTAAAAAGCCCTCCATTAAACTTGGTAGGATAATCTCCATAGGCATTACACCCCAACATATACCTAAAGAGTTGGTAGTTACGCCCAACCTGCCAACCAGAATCCGAAGGATCATTCTTATCGACGTTTATAAATATATGGCTACGGGTCCAGAAGCGATGCCACCATTGCTTTGTTTTTTTCCAGGTTTCATTTATTTTAACTGAAAACAGTTGCTCCTTCCATTCTTCCGTTGAAGGCGTTTGTGCGGTATGCAAGACCACTTGTAGATGATGTTGTTTTCTTGCTTTTTCTGATTGTAGCGACCAGCATTTAAATGGGGAGCTAACATATTGGCCCTTTCCTGTTTTTCCGACTGCCATGCCATTACCCATCAAGGCTCCCCCAAAGGTCAAGTTTTTTTGAGGATTCCAGAGCTCTTCCTTAACCTCAGTAAGCCCTTGCTGTTCCACACAAAAATCGAAAAGCAGTTTATCTGAACGGTTGCGATGATACCACAACACATTATTTTTATGGTACATCACTGAATCTGAATAAGTTATCACATCACCCTCATATCCACTATAACTGAAACAAGCACTGCGTTCATTCATAGGCAACAAGCGATCTTTGGAACGCCAGTTTTCATAAAAAGCAGTTATTTTTATTTTCTTACTACTATTTACCTCAACGTTTACAACGGGGTTAAAAACATCAATCCAAAGAGCTACCTGTACAGAATCAATTTTCTTTTTAGCTACAATTTCTACGTAACCATCGTATAATTTTAATTCTTGCTTAAATTGCCAATTGGGGTCTTTAAAAATGTTAGGTTCCATCCTAACACGAACTCTTCCTAACTTCAAGAACTGATTGTTTTCATCAAAAGTCCCCGTACGTGATATATAAAAAAGCAAATCTCCATTTTCTACCCAAACATTGCAACCTATATCTCCTCCTCCTAAGGGCATAGATTCACTACTGTTTTGGCTTTGAGACGTCCATTTTATATTATACTTTTTAAGTTGTACTTTTAATCTACTATTATCTTGTGCTGTACCTTTAACAACACCGCTCAATAACATGAAAACTCCTAAAAGCAATCTATTTATCATACAACCCTATTTTATCGAAAGGAATCCTTTTAAAATCAGGTAATCTTTTAAATACTTCGGAGGCAGTCTTTAAAGTGAAGTCTTGTTTATCCCAATCCCGGAATGTTGGATCTCCCTTTATCTCTTGATTATTGGTTTTAAAATCTAACCATTCCAAATTTCCATCTATAAGGTTTTTAACATTAATGAACACATTATTCTCCACAATATTTCCCGTTGGCAAATCGGCCTTTTCTAAATAAGTCTTTAACTTTGGATAACTAACGCTATATGGAGGATTTGAATAATTAACTTCTTGTAATCGTTTCTCAAATAGCCCATCCTTTTCTAAAACAGCTTTAGACCAATTTTGAAGCCTATTATCGACATGAATCCCTATTTTATTATCGATAAATATGTTATTTTGAAACACATTATCTGATCCTCCTCCCAATAAAATATTCCTTTTTCCTGCTCTGTAAAATACATTTCCAAAAACAGTTAATCCACAAGCACCGTCATCATGATAAACCGCACAAGTACTAAACCGATCAGGTATGTTTTCAAAATAATTATAACGAACTATTGTTCCTCTTTCGGACGGATCGCGACCGTAATAAAACGCCCCTTGATCTTCAGCCTCTAGGACTACATCATGAATATAATTATATTCTATTATATGATCGTTACCGTACATATATATAGCCATACTAGGTGTATTATAAATCTCGCAGTGCCTTATTTGATTTCCAACTCCGGTTAAGTGTATAGCTGGTCTATACGATTTTTCAATACGATTGACATCGTGAAACAGACAATTTTCAACTATATTATTTCCTTTTTCAAGAGTTAATCGGTTTCCTCCTCCCAAAGACACTCCACCTGCACCCAATTGATAAAACTTACAGTCTTTAATAATGTTATTTTTACCGCCTTCTCTATTGAAGGTGGTATGAGCATAAAAATGTTGCTGTAAGCTTCCAATAATACCAGACTTAGGAGTTCCTGTTCCTTCATGTCTATATTCAGTGAATGGCTCAATACCTTTACCCACTGCCACTCCCAAACTACCTAAATTTTTAAATTCACATTGAGACACTGCTACTCCTTCAGTATTATCCATGACTATTCCAAGTCCGCGGGCGCATTCAAAATTAATTCCTTGTATAGTAATATTTTTGGCTCCTTGAATTAAAAAAAACGGATCTTCCAGTATTGAAAATTCAAGTGTTTGGATATTTGTGTCCATAGGAATAAAATATAATTCTCCCTTATCCTGATCAACATAATATTCTCCGGGGGCATCCAATTCTGCCAGTATATTTACTCCATACCAATTACGCCATTCCTTTCCATCACCAAATCCATATAAAGTTGCTGAAGCAGTCTTAATAGTTTTATTAATGGTATCTATATTAGAAATTTTGATCATGTCATCTGCATATCCCCACATAAAGTATCCGGACATCCAAATATTTTTCTCCCTTGCCCATTTATTTATTCTAAGCGAATCGTATTTTATAATACCCCCTCTATTAGAAAAATCATCATATCTAGGTATCGATCCCTTATCTAAAACTTTACCCATTGGAACCATACCTTTGTTAGGCCATCTCGCCAGATGCATTGGCATTTTGTTAATGAATACTTCTCCCCATGAAGCACCAAAGGGACGGGCAAAACCAACACTCCTTAACATTCCAAAATCAGTAATTCCTTGTGCTTTTAAGTCGACAAATAAGACAGAGGTATTTGTATTTCTTTTAATGCTCCCTATGTTTATGGAAACTCCTCCATTAAAAACTACATTTTCTCCCTTATAAGGTTTTATTGTTACATTGGATAGCTCCTTACCTAATTTTAAAGTTTTCTTAATATTATAGGTTCCCTCCCTCAAAAAAATTGTTACCGGTTCACCATCCCCTTTTTCTCTTTCGAGAACTATGATATCCAGTGCTTTATCAATAGTCGCTAAGGGGCTTTCGATACTTGTCCCTGTATTGGTGTTGTCACCCTTAGGGGTAACATAATACGTTCTAGATGTTTGACACGACAACAATAAAATTACACCCAACAAATAAAAGTTTCTAATAATTCTATCTAACATAACTTCTTGTTTATTTTACGAAATAATATGACAAAATAACATTTAATTAATTAAAACTATTTATGCAACAATGCTTGCACAAACTCATTCGCCACTGGATTGGTTTTTAATCGGTTATTTATATCTAATTGGCAGATGATCAAATTGCCATTACCCAAGGTTAATTCTGCTGCTGCAGAGGCTATACCAGAATCTTTTACCCAATTAGTATTCCCTGTAGAAAGTATGGGGCTCCATTTTTCAGCTAAAATAATCTTGTCTAAAAAAGGACTAATATAATCTTTGCTCTCATCGTACCACATTCTAAAATCAAAAGGTTTAGTTTCTTTGGTAAACCGATGGCCTGTCTGTGGGGACGCAAAAAAATAACTCCCCATAGAAGTATTTATAACTTCTACATTGGTATCACCAATATCATGTTTTCCCACAGGCAAATTATAAATAATTATTCTTTTTCCTTGTTTGGCTGCCGTTTCTAAATGGTCTTTGTTTTTGAAATACTCATTATAATCCGCAATCCATATAACATCTGCTTCATCCCAATTATTTGTGATTTGCATATTAGCTTGCCCTTTAATATAATCTGCAATGTTCTTCTCGTTATTTCCCAATACAGCCAATTTAAGATCTGTATTTGTCCTAAGCCTAGGAAACACATCTATATCGAATGTGGTTTGATCCACGGATTCTCCTTTTTCATTAAAAATAGCTGCTCTAAGTACGAAAACGGAACGTTTCACTACCTCTGGCACATTAAACGAAATATACCCTTGAAATTCTGAACTATTTGAAGGCACTTTAGCCTTAGTAGAACCGGAATATATAACCCTTCCCCTTTTCTCTAACTGATATTTTACATTATAGTCTAATGGATTTATGTTTAAATCATTACAAACCCAGGTTTCTATATTTATTTGTTCTCCTTCATAAAAGTGTTTTCTGTCACTACGTAAGGATACAATAATTGGTTTTAAAGCCTCTTTATAGGCAAAGAATCCCTTTTTTGGATTACGATCCACATCCATGATGGTTTTCATCCAACCAGCCGGCCAGGCATCTATAAACAAGTGCATAGCAAAAGACACCATCCTACTGTCTCTCCTAAAGGCTTCGGTTACTGTTTGCAATGCCCATTCCTGATGGTCTTGGCTTGCTTTCACCCAATCCTTAAGGTTGTATTGCGTATTATACCACATGTAGTGAAACTTGTGGGTTTGGGCTGCATAAATACGGTTTGCCGTCCAACTTTTTTCGTCTTCCGCATTCTTTGGCAACCATTCCTTTGGATAGTATTTGTACATGGTTTCAACTGGATCTAGCGCCTCGGCACCAAACTCGCCACAAGCATAATTCCAATCAGGCTTTACCCACTGCCAATATCCTTTATACAACTTACCAATGCCCAAACCTTGGCCATTATACCATGTGTTATAACAGTGATTGTCCGGTAAGCCCGGTGTTGGCGGGTCGTAATCCCCATCTCCTTTTTTTATAACTCTATCAGGATTCTCTTTAAATACTGCTTCATCCATGGCCTTAAATAAGGAAAAGTACTGCTCTGGCTTGGCCATATTTCGATGTGGATGCCCTTCTCCATTTGGAAAGCGTTCATTAATATAGGTAGAAAGAATACAACTTGGATGATTACGAATGAGACGCTCCATTTCTGCCACCTGGCGTACACACTCTTCCCACTTATTATAGCGTATCCCTCCAAATGTTGGAAAATCGGTTTGTATCATCAACCCAAGTTTATCGGCATACTCATATATTTCAGGTTGTACGGGACGCTGTGTAAGACGTAAAAAGTTCATATTACAGGCCTTTGCCAGTAATATATCTTGAATAAGCTGTTCCCAATCCTTTTTGTATACATCTTGTTGCAAAAACCCCATAGTATTAGCTCCACGCAATCGGATCTTTTCATTATTGAAATACAGGTTCCCTTTGGGAATCGATAAAGTATCCATCTTAAAAGAACGCATTCCAAAACTTTGCTTTCGCGTATCTTTTACATAATTATTTTCATCTAAAACTTTAACTTGCAACTGATATAACCATGGTGTTTTGTTGCTCCACGATCTAAAATCCGGAATCTTAAATTTATAACTGAAATAATTAACTCCATAGCCTAACTTTATTTTGCTTTTTTCCCAATCAGTTGGCTTTTTAAGATCTCCAATACCCGGTACGTGTAATGCAGAAGGTTCTATTATAGAATCTTTTATTATGGTTTGTTCAAAATTTTGTCCAAAGACAGATATATTAAATTTTACAGGTTTATGGTCTTCTCCATAATTATTAACTTCCAATCTAACTTCTATTGCTTCCTGATCATAGAGCGGACGAACAAAAACATCATTTAAATGAATTGGATCTCGTGACTCTATATAACAATCCTGATAAATTCCCATACCTGCTGCACATTGATGCCCTCCGTCATAGAAATTATCATATCCGATACCGGTTACCCCATAAATTTTATCTCCAAACACCCTTGGTTTTCCTGCAGCAACAAAGCCTGTAGTAGTATAATCATTTTCGACTTTAACCAGGATAGTATTCTTCCCTGATTTAGCATAGGGGGTTATATTGAATTCAAACGGGGCAAAAAAGCCTTCATGAGACCCTACGAAATTACCATTAAAAAAAACATGAGCTTTATAATCCACCCCTTTAAAATGTATAAATAGTGCCTTTCCGTCCAATATATTTTCGGGCACGGTAATTTCTTTATAGTAATAGCTAACATTTCTACCGTAAGGGGCATCGAAATGGGGGATATTAACTAATTTCCATTCTCCTTTGCCTTGAAGTGTATTGACAAAATTATTTTGATCATCCGGTGTTTCCAAGCGCCATTGAAAATCCCTTAAATCTATGCGATATCTGGCTGTTTCAAGTTTAGGAGCTTTATTTACCATAAACGGCAAATAAGCTTTTTTTAAGGCTTCAACCTCCTTATAAAGTTCTGCTTTTGTAGCAATTTCGTGTACTTCTTTAAACGCCCTTAGCTTCCCTTCTTCCATATAAAGATAATTTTCAGGCAGTTCATTAGGGAGCTTCTCTTCCAGCAATTTATACCGCTCATTTTGCGCTTTATTTCCTATTTCAGCAAAAAAATCTTTATTCTGGGCAAAAATTAAAGAATGATTTGGTAAGCCAACATTAGCTAAAAAAATGGCTATCAAGAAGATTTTACAATACTTAAGCATCACTTTATCAATTTAGGTCTTTTTTAATAAAAGCAAATAGTGCCACTGACCATATCCAATGGCACTATTGCAAAAACTAATTAACTAACAATACTACTTTGAACGTAGTTCTTTTAAATTATTATTCCATTAACAATTCTTGGATTTCTTCTTCTTCAAGGGCATAGTTAAAAATGGCACTATTAGCTATTTTGCCCTCAAAAGGTATTCCATATGCTCCGGTTCCATCTTGCGCAATTCGGAGAGGATTCCCACTATTTGTATTTCCAACATTAGACATATCTGCACTCGCTACAAGCACACCATCCTGATACATACGCATATCTTCATCTCTATCCAATATAACCGTAAGCATATGCCAGTTGCCATCGTTAAAAGGTATCCCACTAGTTGAGGAATCGGCCTTATTTCCTTCTCCATCTGACACTGCCACACGCCAATTATTTCCACGAAAAGCTATAGATAACCCCTTATTTCCAGAGCTGGCCCAATTTTGATCGCCTATCATAATGGGATCGCTTGTTGATGAAGTGGTATTCACCCAAAAATTAACTGAATAGTCTCCTTCATATCTAAAATCCAAATCACTGCCATTATCTATAGTCACATAATTAGACCCATCAAATGCATAAGTATAGCGCCCTTCTTCTATATTAAATACGGCATCTCCTTCATTAGTTATTCCAAGGTTATGGACCGCACCATTTGATGTTCTAAGAGTAACTCCAGACGGAATTGAAACTTGCTCTACCTCCTCAGGACTAAGTACATAATCGTATACAAATAAATTACCTATTTGCCCTTCAAACCAAATACCATAATTTCCCGTACCATCTTGCCCTAGTCGTATTGGGAGCCCACTATCAATAGTTACACCTGCTAAAGGAGAAATATCGGTATTCCCTTGGGCAACCCCATCCTGATATATTGTAACATCACCATTACGGTCAATCGTAGCCATTAAGAAATGCCAATTACCATCATTAATGACGCCACCATTCAAATCTATACGAGAACCGGCACCTGCATAATTGAACTTCCAGTTGCCACCAGTAAATGCAAAAACAAAACCATCATTACCTCCACTACCCCAATTCTTATCGCTAACCATTGCAGGATCACTAACTGTTGATGTTGTATTTACCCAAAAACCTATAGAATGGCTACCCGTATGAATGAAGTCCAAATCTGATGTATTCTCTAATGTAACGCGACTATCGGTGCCATTAAAAAGCAGAGCACTACCAACCAGTCCATTCTTCTCTGTAGATACGACCTCATCTTCTGTAACCAAGCCTATTGTACTTCCCCCTTGCTTTTTAAGAAAAGCCACAAAGCTGGTTGCCGTTGCCATTCTATCCTCAGCACGTTGGATATCGAACGAAATACTTCCTACGGAAGGCTCATCAAATCCCAACCTGTTTTGATCGTTATAAACGATCTCAAAATCAAGTGTAATTGTTTCTCCTATTTCTAATCCAAGTTCTGAGACTTCAGATTTGAATTTTTCAGATATCCATTCGTCACCATATGCCTTAAAGGACGTTAAAGTTTTATTTATTGATGGATTACTAGGTGAACTTACAAAAATCTTTAAAGGTCTTGCCTGAGCCACTACTTGTAAATTAATACCTTCTCCAAGGCCATATTTTTCCATTTTTAAGGGATCGTATGTTAACTCATTTAATTCCTCAGTAGTATAGTCTTCACCACTTATGGGATTGGTATGGTAGATATAAACCCCTTCCTTACCTAAAAGTCTGGTATCTTCTTGATAACTATCGTCATCATTACAACTTATTATCATTATCATCAGTGATAACAAGAAAGTCAATTTATTAAATATTGTTTTTTTCATATGTTTCGTAATAATAAATTAAGGAACTTATATTCTTTAAAATAGATTTAACATGCTCTTAATAGCCAGGATTTTGCTCAATAACAGCTTCTGTATTCCTATCAATAACTGTTTGAGGTATTGGAAATAAATCATTACGAGCAGTTATTGACAAAGCTGCTGGAGGGTATCCGTACTGTTGTGTCCTTTGTACTCTTAAGCCCAGGCGCCCTAATGTAAGCTGCCTAAACTCTTCACCGAACAATTCTCTTGCTCTTTCATCCAAAATATAATCCAGCGTAACATCTGCCGCCCCTATGAGTGGCGCTTGAGCCCTTGCCCTTACAATATTAATATCATCCGCTGCTTTTTGCAATTCTCCTTTCCCCAAATAGGCTTCTGCTCTTAACAAATACGTTTCAGACAAACGCATCACATAAAAATCTCTAATGTAAAAACCAGGACGTCCATTATCTAAATGCTTGTCTGTTCCAAATTTGGCCCAGGCGGGGTAAATATATTGTAGGGTATCTTCCCTTGCCGTTAAAAAAGATTTGGGAATGACATCTCCTTTCGAATAAGGAGGTACGTCATCGGCAAAATAGAACTTACGTTTTATATTAATTTCTTTATTTCGAATGTCATTACCAGAATTCTTCCAAATTGTATAGTTGCTATAATCTGTTGGTCTTACAAATGACACGCCTCTACCTGTACTATCTACAGCTACTCCATTATAACCGGCCTTTGCAAATAACCAATGTCTTGGCCACATCGTCCTTTCAATTAATGTTCTACTATAGCGGGGTACCCCTCCAGGCGTATTAAATTCGTATTGAGTTGTCCAAATAGACTCGGTATTACCTGTATCGTAATTTTGGTTACCCATTCTAAATAAATCCCAGTAAACATCCTTTCCTTTATCAGTTTCATTCATACGAGAACCAAAACGGGCATTCATTAACTTATAATTTCCATCTGTTCCATTGATTACTCTACTAGCCGCAGCAATTGCACCGTCATAATCATTCAAGCTTATATTTATCTCTGAAAGCAAATGGTCTGCAGCAGCTCTAACCACTCTACCTGGTTGACTTGCTGTAATAGGTAGGTGACTAGAAGCAAATTCCAAATCTTCCTTTGCAAATTGATTACACGCTTCTTTAGTCGCCCTTACAAAATCCAATTTGGCTGAAGTAATAGATTCTTTAACTAGAGGAACACCTCCAAAAATGTTGACCAAATTTCTATAAGCAAACGCTCTAAAGAACCTGGCTTCAGCTACAATAGCATTTTTTTCTTCATCACTATTCCATTTTACTTCTTCATTTTTAGCATTGTCAATGACATTATTGGCTAGATTAATGATTTTATATTGTCTATCATACCACTGTCCAGAGTACCAATGAAATTCATTCACCAGTGTCCAATCATTATATATTCTTGAATCATCCATGGGCCAAAAACAAACATCCGTTCCCAAACCTAACATCCACGTATCAACATCGCCATCACTCGAATTAAAAAACTCTTGCATTTGATCATGCATCCCAGCGATAGCCAGTTCAAACTGAGCTTTATTTAAATAGGCATTCTCAGTTGTTAAAAAATCACTTGGATTTTCTTCCAAAAACTTGTCTTCAGATTCGCAACTAGTTAGTATAAATAAGCTAGCGGCTATCATTACTATTGACTTAAAATATCTCATATTATTAAATTCTTTAATTAAAACTTTAAATTCAAACCTAACGACACCGTCTTAATACCAGGGTTTGAACCTGCAATATGCCCGGCATTTTCAGGATCCAATCCTATCCAATCGGATGAAGTAATCAAGTTTTTACCACTTAGGTATATTTTAAGAGCTTGCATCCCCATTGCTTCAAGAAACTTTTCATCAAAATTATAGCTTAAGGATACGTTCTGTAATCTTACAAATTCATGCGATTGCCAAAAGCCATAATTAAATGGGTTACCATAATTTGGTCTTACAGCTGTCGTACTGGGATAATCAGGCATCCAATAATCCTTATTTAACCAATTAGCGACTTCTGGTACCAATCGGGCAGGGTTCAAACCAAATGAGTTCTCTGCAATATAACGATTGTCTGTTCCTCCTCCGGCAACAAAATTGACATCAAAAAACAACTGAAAATTCTTGTAAGAAATAGTATTAGATACGTTAAGGTTATAGTTTGGGTTAGTATTACCTATGATTGATCGGTCATCTGCATTAATAACACCATCATTATTAAGATCTTTAAATCTAAGGTCTCCAGGACTATATCCATATGTAGAAATATCATCAACATCATCAGCCTGAACGATACCATCAGGTGTGAAATCGTAAACAGCTCCTAAAGATTCGCCAATAAACCAGCCATTACCAAAATCGTCATCTTCGACGCCATCTGCATCTGCGTCAACACCATAAAGGCTAACCAATTTATTTCTATTCATCCAGAAGGCAAGGCCTGTTTGCCATTGAAATCCGGAGTCTGATTTAATGTTTATACTCTTGAGTTGCACTTCAATTCCTTTGTTGTCTACACGCCCTATATTTGTTAATACGGATTGGTATCCCGTCATTATAGGAATATTTCTAATCAACAACTGATCTTCTGTTTTACTTTTATAAACATTAACATCTCCTGAAATACGTTCATTAAAAAAGGAAAAATTAACTCCTAAATTCAATGCGGTTGTTGTTTCCCAAGTCAATTCTTTATTAGCTAAAGAAGATGGAATAGAAAAATTAAAGGTGGTATTTCCAAATACGGTTTGCCCAGTTTCTATACTAGCAAACGTCTCATAAGGATCTACAGCTTGATTTCCGTTCTTACCATAGGAACCACGTAACTTTATGTACCCAATATTCTTTGCAAAGTTCTCTTCACTTATGGTCCATGCAACAGCTACACCCGGAAAATCTCCAAATTTTCTACCTTTTGAAAATCCTGAATAGCCATCACGTCTATAGTTAAAAGTCAAGTGATACTTATTATCATATACATAATTTAACCTTCCTAGATAAGCTACGTTACTATATTCGGTCTTTCCTGTTTCTGATGTCTTTTTTCCTGAATCCGCTAAATGAAATCCATACCATCCAAGTACAGAAGTACCCGCTTCAGAAAAATCTGTGGCACCTGTCTCTGTGTACTCTAATCTTGTAAAGTCACGTGTGTAGCCGGCCAATGCATCGACTCTATGATTCCCGAAACTTCTTTTATAGGTCAATAGGTTATTCAAAACATAACCTGTATTGAATTCATCCCTTTTAAATCCATTTGCACTGTTTAAAAATGGCGTTGCATCTTCGATTTGATTAGGGTCTAATGTATTAATATAAGATTCTTCGTGTATAAACGTACCTAAGTTCTTAACCCCTCTATTAGCCGTACCCTCAATACGATAGGTTAATCCCTCCATTAGTTTGGCTTGCAAGTAAGCAATTCCTCGAATAGAATATCTTTTATCCAAATCATCGGGCATAGTATCCCAAAATGGATTTTCTAATGTAGATGTTGTTGATGGAAACCTATGCAACTGATTCTCATACCCTTCCACATACTTATAGCCATATGGAGACATGTATGTGGTCTCATACAGACCTGGCGCAATACCTGAATAATCCGAATAACTATAATAACCGTTCAATCCTGCTTCCAACCAATCCGTAACGGTAAAATCCAACTTAGACGTTAAGGAAAATTGTTTATAGTTATCGTTAACCAAAACTCCCTTTTGATCTAATATGTTAGCAGAAACGTAATAATTAGTTTTGTCTGTTTTACCAGATACACTCAACTGAGAATTTACAATTGGAGCAAATTGTGTCACTTCGTCATACCAATCTATAGTTTTCCCTTCATTATAAGCCTTCAATTCCAGTGGAAACAAAATGGATTCAAGTGTTAAATCCTCCTTACCTCTTATAGCAGCATTATCACGTCTCCATCTAATAAAGTCTTCTCCCTTTCTCATATTGGGACGTCTGGTCCATGATTGAATTCCTGACGTAATATTCACCCCAATCACGGGCTTTCCTGACTTACCCTTTTTCGTTGTAATTACAATAACCCCATTTGCCGCTCTTGACCCATAAATTGCGGCAGAACTAGCATCTTTTAAGATATCAAATGAGGCCACGTCATTGGTATTAATTTCATTTAAGCTACCAGAAAAGATCAGTCCATCAAGCACTATTAAAGGAGCATTTCCTGCCGTAATAGTATTTTGTCCTCGAATTAATATAGATGGTTCTCCCCCTGCACTGGTAACAGCTCCAATGTTTACACCGGAGGTACTCCCCCTTAAGGACTCCACTAAATTAACATTTGGCACATTGGCTATTGGAGAGCTTTCCATATCAACTCTGGAAACAGCACCAGTCAGGTCCTTTTTGGTAGAAGTTCCATAACCAATAACTACCACCTCGTCCAGCTTGGCCGTATCCTCTTCTAAAGTTACATTAATAATGTTCTGGTCTTGCACCTGTATTTCAACAGTTTTAAAACCCAAATAGGAAAACACCAAGGTTGCCCCTCTATTTAACCTAATAGTATAGTTACCGTCAAAGTCTGTAAGCGCACCTTTGGTTGTCCCTTTTTCCAAAATGTTTACTCCAGGGAGGGGTTGTCCAGATTTTTCTACTACTTTTCCCGTTACAGTCAATGGGTCACTTTGACCAAAGGAAAAGGATAGAGAAAAAACCATAAATAAAAAAAAGAAGTTTTTTTTCATAATCTCATAAATTTTGTTTGTAGTTATTCAACTGATTTTTCATCTTCACAATGTTAATATTTTCTTAAACCCCGCTTTGCAACAAATTCGGCTTTATCTAGCACTGATTTTAATCACTAAAACAAATTCAGGTTTTGTTAGCACGTTTTCGGTTTTTTATTGAATTTAAGCTCTCAATACTGTAATTTTAGCATAAAAGAATATTCTATGTTTCGCCATTCTGTTTCTGCCATATTCACATTTGTTCTCTTATTTAATTGTAATGTATTTATATTGAATGCTCAATTTGTAAATTATGGAACAAAGGATGGGTTATCTTTTAAAAGCATTGATCACCTTGCTGAAGATGATGAAGGACTTATATATGCAGGAACAAATGAAGGATTAGATGTATTTGATGGAAACCAATTTATTTCCATTAAACCAAATGGATCTGAAGTAACCGCAAATAATATTGTTTCTATATTATTTTTAAAAAAGGGTTACTTATTGGTTAGTATTTTGAATAAAGGTTTATTTCTATATAACAAATATGAAGAAACCCTAAATGAATTAAAACTAAAAGACCATAACTCAGCTACATTTTCTGCAACAGCTCTTGCGCTAGACCACAAAGGCTTGGTTTGGATCGGGTCTAGTAATGGCACCGTATTTACAGTTTTAAGTGATCATTTAACTTCTAAAAGTGACAATATCTCAGAAATTGAACTGGAAGAAATCACACAAATACCCTCTAAAATAAATCAAATTTATGCTTTCGATGATCATATCCTCATAGCTTCCAATTCCCCCGGACTAATTCATATTATAAACAAGAACGAAAAAATTATTTTATTACCGCCCATTTATTTCGAAAATACAACTAGGATTCATAGGGTTAATCATGTAAATAACATATTATTTATTGGCACAGACAACGGACTTTATAAAATAGATGATTTTTCGACTTTTCATACAAATAACAACCATGTAAAACCTTGGTTACTTAACCAAAAGATTATACGCACCATTTCTGTCCATGACGATATTTTATGGATAGGCACTGAAGGGAATGGGCTTTTTAAGCTTTCATTAGAAGGTGATATACATGATAATTTTGTGTATTCTGAAAACAAGCGCAATAGTATAAATTCAAATTATATTTTACACACATTTGTTGATCGTTCCAATCACTTATGGATAGGCACTTGGTTTGGCGGACTCAACATGCTAGACCTTAATAAATCAAACATTACATTTATTTACGATATACAGAATGAAAACAACTTGTTTTCAAACATCTTATGGTCACTATCTAAAACACCAAAAGATGAAATTTACGTAGGAACACATGGTAACGGTTTAGCAATATATGATAGATTGGCAGAAAATTTCAAATCTGTATTAAAGACCGAATCTATAAAATCTATTAGTTCTCTTTACTTTGACACCGTCTCCAACTTATTATTTATTGGCACTTGGGGGAATGGTGTTTGGGCTTACGACATAAACAACAAGCAACTTATTAAAAATAAATATGATTTTAAACTATTAGAAGCTGATAGAATTTATGCTATCACCAGAGGTCCTAGAGGTTACCTTTGGATAGGTAGTTACAATAATGGTCTCTTCCTTTTTTCTGAAAAAGAAAAAAAACTAAAACCGATCATTTTATCTAACAATTCTTCAAAAAAAGTTGATATAAGATGCCTTTATTCTGACAATGCAAATAATAAACTATTTGTCGGCTCCTTGCAAAATGGCATTTTTGAACTATCAATTGGCAAAAGTGGGGAAATAGTAAATAAAAAACATTATAAATATTTTGAGAATCCCGATGAAAAAATTAATGCTGAAAACATGTTCATGGCAAATGATGGAAAATTATGGTTACAATGCCGTAATGGACTCGGCATAATAAGTAACGATAAAAAACCTTATCAGATTTCACAACTTAAAGAACAAGTAATCACTTCTTTATGTGAAGACAAGCAGGGTATATTTTGGGTTAGCACCTATCAAGGTATATTTAAAATAAACCCTAAAAGCATGCGCTCTGAACTTATTGTTAAAGGCCATAGTTTTTATGATCTTCTTTATTTAGAAAAAGAAAATCTTGTCTTAGCGGCTTCTGATGATGGACTAGTAAAAATAGATCCTGAAATGAGTCCTTTACAAATGCCAATTTCAAATATCTTATTGCAAAACCTGAAAGTACTTGACCAAAATGTTCGTCCAAATAAACCAATACGCAATGAGGTTATCTTAAATAAGCGTCTTAATTACTCAGACACTATAGTATTACCTCATTTTACACAAACTTTTTCATTTGACATTGTAAATGTTTCATACAATAAAAACCAACAAGGAAAAATAAGGTACAGACTTAAAAGCTTTGATGAATTTTGGAACGAAACCAATAACAAATCTGCCAATGTATCTTACACAAACCTTCCCTATGGCTCTTATGTATTTCAAGCTCAAACCTCAAACGAAATCAAAGTATGGAATTCGACGGTCAGAGAACTTACTATTATAAAACAAAGACCATGGTGGCTAAATATTTGGGCCAAACTATTGTATTTTTTAATCTTAACGACAAGCATATACATTATATATAAACTTATAAAAGAGCGCATTAGAATTAAACAAGAGCTTAAAATCGAAAAAATTAAACACGAGCAAGAAAACAATCTTTACCAACAAAAGATTTCATTTTTCACCAATATTTCCCATGATATTAGGACACCTTTAACATTGATTATTGGGCCAATTGAAGAAATCCTATCTAATCGACAAATCGAAAATAATGTTTTTTTGAAATTACAGCGTGTTCTGAAAAATTCGAGAATGCTTTTAAATTTAATAAACCAGATCCTTGATTTTAGAAAAGTAGAGACTGACAACCTAAACCTTGATAAAAAACAAATAACTCTTAACAATTTTATTCAAAACATCTATTATCAATTTAATGAATTAGCTCATAGCAAAGCCATTGATCTTGAGTTAAACTTTCGTGACGAGGAGGTTATCTTAATTGCAGATCCAGTAAAATTAGAGTCAATTCTTTTTAACTTAATTTCTAACGCTATAAAGTTCACTCCTAAATACGGGCATATTATTATTGAATCATTTAAAAAAGAAGAAGACATTTTTATTACCATTCAGGATTCTGGAATAGGCATTCACCCAGAAGAAGTTGATAAAGTTTTTACTAGATTTTACACATCTAAGCTCAACAATTTCTCGTCTGGTTCTGGAATAGGCATGGCTTTGGTAAAAAAGTATGTTGATGCGCACGATGGCAACATAGATATTTCGAGTAAACTAAATTCTGGAACAAAGTTTACAATATTCTTCCCTTCTTTAGACGGTTCATCTTATGAAAAGTATATTAATTCTCCCGATATCGATTTACAAATAGCAGCAGCTATATCTATAAACGACAAGGTCAATCAAGAGAAAAAAAGTGTTATTCTTGTAATAGATGATAATCCAGAAATAATAAATTATCTTGAGGAGATTTTAAAGGAGGATTATAAAGTACTATCTGCAGGAAATGGTAAATCTGGTTTTGATATAGCCAATAAAAAAATTCCGGATCTTATTATAAGTGATGTGATGATGGAGGAGTTAAACGGCTTTGAACTATGTGAATTATTAAAGTCCAACCTTTCAACATCGCACATTCCAATAATCCTTTTGACTGCAAAGAATTCAACAGAATCAAAAATTGAAGGGTTTGAAAAAGGAGCCGATGCTTATATCGAAAAGCCCTTTAGCAGCAGGCTACTATTAACTCGCATTAAAAAAATTATAACCGAAAGGGAAAAACTCAAAAAGAAATTTTTAATTTCAAATAGCTTTACGGGAGACTCTTTACCCTCTTCTGTAGACAAAGAATTTTTAGATAATATTGTATCCCAAATTGAAGAACACATTTCTGAATCCGATTTTTCTGTTCAAAGTTTAATTGATATTGTTAATATGAGTCAAGATCAACTGTACAGAAAAATAAAGGCTCTCTCTGGGCTGTCTATTAATCACTTTATAAGGAGGGTAAGATTAAATAAAGCCGCTAAACTAATTGCCGAAGGACGACATACAATAAGCGAAGTAGTCTATATCGTTGGGTTTAACAACCCCTCTTATTTTACTAAATGTTTTAAGGCTGAATTTGGCATGTCTCCTAGTGAATATATAAGTGAAAAGGAAAGAGTAGTAAACAAAAATAAGTAAATCAAAAATATTAAGACAAATATGGTATCAATCTCAAAAGTTGCGTGTGGATTTCCCAAGAATGATATTTTTTTGCTTCATTTTATATCAACTTATTTTAGGATGGAGCTTTATAAGCAAAAAGCCTCTCGAAATTGAGAAGCTTTTTGCTTTAAAAAGTGCGGGCGGGGAGACTCGAACTCCCACACATTGCTGCACTAGATCCTAAGTCTAGCGTGTCTACCAATTCCACCACGCCCGCAAAAGGACTGCAAATATATAAATTTGTTTTAATAAACAAATACTTCTACAATAAAAAAATAAAGCAAAAACTTTTCTTTTTGGGTTTTAAGAAATATGATTATTGAGGTTACTTATAATACCATTTAAAACACACTAAAAATCAATTTCTCAAAAACTATAGCTTTATTATTATAACCAGACACACTTAATTAACATAGCAAATTGAACAATTCAAAAGTACCCATTTAAGACGCTATCCCACAAAATATTACTTTGCACCATATTCCCTAGTTTATTTGTTCAAATTGAATAGCCTCATTATTCTTTGCAATAATGATTGTTTTTTTACCACTTGGCATCTTAATAAATTTGGCATCTGAAACATTCCCATTGACATATAACCCACTATTAAAAGGCGCAATGGGTTTAAAATTCCCTTTTCCATCTCCCTTCAAATAAAGACCATAGCCAGCATCTTGCCTAGGGGTTTCAACTTCAAAACCATAGATATTCCCCAATAAAACAAGATCTAAATTACCATCTTTATCAATGTCTTCACTAATAATATTTGTTATGGCCGTTGTTTGCACTTCATTTGGCAATTGTTTTTTTGTAAATGTTCCATTTCCTTTATTCTCAAAATAACTCGTAGCAAAAGATGTGGCCTTATAATGAAGCGCTGATTGTATTTTTTCCTCACCATAGACATCAATTAATTTAGCTGAGGCAAAATCGTGATATGTTGGGAATTTCCTTTTAATAAAAGGCATTTGGTTAGAGCTACATTCCCTTCCGCGTAATGGATATAATTCCCCACCTTGATGATAACCCAATACAATGTCTATAGTCCCTGTTTGGTCAAAGTCTTTAGCAAAAATTTCGAATGGTTCGGTTTTCGAAGCTTTATACTTACTGTTTAGTCCCAGATTCCCCGCTAGAACATCAATATCACCATCATTATCAAAATCTGCTGTTTCAACACCAAACCACCAACCGACTTCGTTATTTAGGCCTGTTGTTTCAGAAATATCAGAAAACACGCCGTCTTCATATTTTAATACTTTAATTGCCATCCATTCACCAACAACTATTAAATCTTTTATTTTATCGCCATCAATATCTGCCCATTGTGCATCAGTTACCATTCCAATATCCTTGAATACGCTTACCTCAGCATCAACAAATTGAACTTTTCCTTTTTTAGAGTCATTCCTAAATATGGTACTTGTCGCTGGATAAGGATATTTTCCAGGCACTTGTCTTCCTCCAACAAAAAGATCCAAATCCCCATCTAAATCATAATCATATGGTCTTACTACAGATCCACTAATAATACTACTGTTTTTGAATGGAGCAACAACTTTAGCAAATTCCCCATTTGTGTTGAGATATATGCGGTCTGAGTAATAATTAGAGTTTTCTTTAAACTCATTACTACCGCTCACTACATACAAATCTAAATCACCATCAGAATCTACGTCAAAAAACTCTGCGCCTACATCCTCATATACTTTTTCTTTTAGAAATAGTGCAAAATTTGAATTCGTAAAACCTCCATCGCTATTTTGAATATACAATGCCCCTGGAAACCCCTTGGCTCCTCCAATATAAAAATCGTCCAAACCATCAGCATTTACATCTCCTACAGCTAAAGCTGGCCCTTCTTCAGACATTTTATGGGGCAACAAACTTTCTTTGTTAAAATCGTTATACTCATTTTCTTGATGTTCTACAAAGATATTGTGCGCTCGTGTTACGTCCTTAAACCTGACTTTTTGTACGCTATTTTGAACAGGATTATTTTTTTCTGGATTATATGAAATTGTAATTGTTCTATTGGCTTCAACATCTACTAATTCTTGATAGTTTCCATCAGGCCAAAACACCTTAAGCGATTCTACCTTTTTTGCTCCACCAATTCCAAAGTGTATTGGAGAAGCCATTGCAGATTGATACCCTCTGGTAAAATAATTTTCTGATATATACGATTGCCCTTCCGCTATAATTTCTATGCGCGCACCAATGGCATCAATATTTTTTTTAGTTCCTCTTAGGTTTACTTTTAGGTAATTATTTTCCTTTTGGTTATTTCGGTATAAATGTGCAAAATCATCTGTATTGTTAACAATAATATCTAAGTCACCATCATTATCAAAATCGGCATAGGCAGCTCCATTCGAAGAAGATAGGGGTTGATCAAAATGTTGTTTATGGAATATTAAATCATTTCCATTCAAATAGAAGTGATTCTTCTTTTTACGTTCTGGTAATTTTTTTAAAAGGTCTTCAACATGATCTTTTAAGTTTACTTCTTCCTTTTTTATTCCTTCCTGATACTTCTTTTCTAAGTATATTAAAAAATCATTATTTCTGAAATCTCTTTTTATGCCATTAGAAATAAAAATATCGCGAAGTCCGTCATTATTCATATCCATTAGTAAAGGTGCCCAACTCCAATCGGTACTTGAAACATGTGCTAATTGAGCTACATCTGAAAACACAGGAATATTGGTACTGGGATAATTGCCATTGTTTACTTGAAGTGCATTATACATATATTGCCTATGGAGTCCAAGGTTTTCAATCATACTAAACCCTGCCACATTCATTCCGCTCATGCTTGCTTTTTGCCCATAATTATCATCAGCCATCATATCCAATGAAATGATATCCAAAAAGCCATCATTATTTATATCTGCTATATCATTTCCCATAGAGAAGGTAGATATATGTCCAAAAGACATCCTTGATGTTTCTGTGAATGTACCATCTTGATTATTTAAATAAAGGTGGTCTTTTTCGTAATAATCATTACCTACATATACATCTGGCCATCCATCATTATTCACATCCCCAATTGCAATCCCTAACCCAAAGCCCAAATTATTACTAATAATTCCTGCCTTTTTAGTAACATTAACAAATTTTCCGTTATCGTTACGATATAGTTTTTCTCCAATTTTTTCGGATTGACCTCTCATTACCGTTTTTGCCTCAAGCATTTCATATACGTCAATGTTATGGTTAATAAGAAACATATCTAAATCGCCATCACGATCATAATCAAAAAAAGAGGCTTGTGTAGAATGATGGGGTAAGTCCAAATTATATTCCTTTGCATTCTCTTCAAATATTGGAATGTTATTTTCATCGACTCCCTTATTTATAAGTAGCTCGTTTCTTAAAGGTTCATCAGTTTCGAACCTACCAGACTTTAAAATATAAATATCCTTTAATCCATCATTATTAATATCAATAATGGCAACCCCTGTTGAAAAGCCTTTATTTCCCTGTGCATTAGCCTTTACACTTACATTTTTAAACTTTAATTCTCCTTGATTAAGGTATAATTTATTACTACGAAGATTACTAGCAAAATAAATATCTTGCAAGCCATCATTATTAAAATCGGCAACAGCGACTCCTGCTCCATTATAAAAATATTCGTAATAGAAACCATTCATTGAAGTGGTTTCGTTTAATTTGTTATTAAAATTAAGACCTGTATCCTCAAATCCCAGAACTGTAAACAATGCTTGTGTCTCCTTTGTATGTTGCGTAGGCTTAGCATCCTTACATGCGATAAATAATAAAGAAAAAACGAGTATTGGGCACAACTGATAATTTTTAATTTTGTTTATCATACTTCATTCAATAAATATCTTTTTTCCTTTACTGTATAGCTCCAGAAAAAGAACGTTATAAATAATGTGATTAAACAACCTCCAATGTATGCTACGTTATTAGCTAATTCAAATCCTTCTGGAGCGATTAAGATATATGTACTGCAAACCATGGTCATAAACATAGCTGGCACCATGGTCACCCAATAGGTTTTGTTTTCATAAATTAAATACGCCGTAATTGTCCAAAGAACCACAGTTGCCAATGTTTGATTACTCCATGCAAAATAACGCCATATAACTCCAAAATCGATTTGAGTTAATATAAAGGCAATTGTAAAAAGAGGTAAACTAATATATAATCGGTTTTTAATTTTCTTTTGGTTAGACTTAAAGACATCTGATAATATAAGTCTCGCCGAACGAAACGCAGTATCACCCGACGTAATTGGTGCTGCCACTATACCCAATAAAGCTAAAAACCCTCCAATACCTCCAAGCATGTTTAAGGATATTTCGTTTGCTGCCCAGGCAGCATTATTATTATTTTCCAGCATGACTATATTTAAACCTTCTACATTTCCAAAAAATGTCATAGCAGCTGCTGCCCAAATCAAAGCCACAATCCCTTCTGTAATCATCGTTCCAAAGAAAATTCCTCTTCCATTCTTTTCGTTCTTTATACAACGAGCCATTAAGGGGGACTGCGTAGCATGAAAGCCAGATATGGCTCCGCAGGCAATGGTTACGAAAAGCATAGGAAAAATAGGCGTCTCTTCTGGATTGGTTGTCATATTAATTAAGTTTCCTGGAACAAGCTCAGGAATTTGATAGTTACCAAAAAAGAGCGCTCCTAAAAGTCCTAGAGCCATTAATAACATAGCCATTCCGAAAACTGGATATAGTTTACTAATAAGCTTATCTATAGGCAATAAAGTAGACAAAATATAGTACACTAAAATAATGGCTGCCCAAACCCAAACACCCCATTGATTACTCGTCATCCCATCAATTATCTTTGCTGGCCCCACTAGAAATACAGTTCCAACAAAAATTAAAAGTATTACGGTAAAAAATCGCATGACATGCTTTGCCTTAGAGCCTAAATAAAACCCTACCACTTCACTGATGCTTAACCCATCATGGCGCACTGAAAGCATTCCTGAAAAATAATCATGAACAGCTCCTGCAAATATACTACCCAACACTATCCATAAAAATGCGGACGGACCGTACATGGCTCCAGCTATAGCCCCAAAAATAGGTCCTAGACCAGCAATATTTAAAAATTGAATCATAAAAATACGCCATGCAGACAGAGGCATATAGTCTACATTATCTTGAAGTTTAAATGCTGGAGTCCTTCGATCCTTTTGCACTCCAAAGACCTTTTCCACAAACTTGCCATAAGTAAAATAGCCTATTATTAGCATTAATATTGAAACTATAAAGGAAACCATTATCTATTTTTTTAAATATTCTTTTATTGAAGTCATCTTGACTTTTTAAGTTTATAAAATTTCTTTAGTCCAATTACAATGAAAGCTAGGAAGTTAAA